>NZ_CP045377.1 GCF_009363555.1 Sulfitobacter sp. THAF37 | reverse complement strand
GCGACGGTGGCAAAGGCGACCAGGCCAAATGTGAGCAGCGAAATGTCCATCAACGGTCCTCCCAGGTGTATTTGTCGTTACGGTTTTCATATCCGTAATGACAGTTACGGCTTCAGTCAACAGCAATCTGACCCAGGTCGGCACGCACCCCCTTGACCGTTTTTTATTTTATATATTAAACTATGCATAGGCATATAGTGAGACAGGGGGCGTCATGCCGTCCATAGGCTACGAAGTCATCGCCGTTTCGAAAGAGACCGAGGATGTGAAACGCATCGAGGTGAAACCTTCGGCGCCGATCCCGATGGTGTGGACAGCGGGCGCACATGTCCGTGTCAGCCTGCGCGACGGGGGGGACCGGTCATATTCGCTGCTGCGGCTGCCCGGGCTGCAGCCGGGGCACCTGGCGCTTGGCGTGCTGCGCGAGGCGCAGAGCACCGGCGGCTCGACCTTCATGCATGAACTCAAGCCGGGAGACAGGATCCGGATTTCCAACCCTGCAAACCACTTTGAACTGGGCGACCATCCCGAACCTGCCGTCCTGATCGCAGGCGGCATCGGGATCACGCCGATTCTCTCCATGGCGGCAGAGCTGGCCTCTCGCGGGCGCGCGTTCGAGGTTCATTATGCCGGTCGTTCCGAAGGGAAGCTCGCCTTTGTGAAGGAGATGCAGGAGATCTGCGGCGACCGGCTGCACCTGCATTACGACGATCAGCCCAGCAGGATGGATTTGAACGATATCCTGGAGAAGGCCCCCGACGGTGCGCATGTCTACTTCTGCGGACCGGCGGGCATGATCGAGGCGGTCAAATCCGTCGCCGCCGATCTGGGCTGGCCGGCAGAGCGTGTGCATTACGAACTGTTCACCGCCGCGACCCCTACGGCGGAGGATACGGCATTCGATGTCGAAATTCACGGCACCGGCCAGATCGTGCATGTCCCCGCCGACAAGACGATCATCGAGGCGCTGGAGGAGGCGGGCCTTGACCCCCTTTACGATTGCCAGCGCGGCGACTGCGGGATCTGCCAGTGCGAGGTGATCGACGGCATCCCCGACCACCGGGATGTCATTCTGACCGACAGCGAAAAGGCGGCGAACAACGTCATGCAGATCTGCGTGTCGCGGTCGAAGACGCCCAAGCTTGTCATTGATATCTGATCTGAACTGGAGACTGCCATGGACCGCTATCGCGGAAATTCCCAAGCCATCGCCGATTTGGTCAAGGGCCACGCCGTACACCGTGACGTCTATGTGGACCGCGAAATCTTCGAGCTGGAGATGGAGCAGCTTTTCCCCAATTGCTGGGTCTACATCGGGCACGAAAGCCAGTTGAAGAATACCGGCGACTTCATCACGTCAAAGATCGGCAACCAGCCGGTTCTGGCGTCCCGGCACCGCGACGGGCAGGTTTATGTCCTGCACAACCGCTGCCCGCACAAGGGGGTCAAGATCGCCTCCGAGCCTTGCGGCAACACCGGCAAGTTCTTTCGCTGCCCCTATCATGCCTGGTCGTTCAAGACTGATGGCTCGCTTCTCGCGATTCCGCTGAAAAAGGGCTACGAGGGCACGGGGTTCGACACCGATCAGGCGGCCAGGGGCCTGACACGGATCGAGAACGTAAAGATCTATCGCGGTCTGATCTTCGTGCGACTGGCGCAAGAGGGCCTGAGTTTCGAAGAATTCTTTGGCGATGCGCTCTCCACGATCGACAACATGGCCGACCGTTCCCCCGAGGGCGAGCTTGAGGTGATCAGCCAGCCGATCCGCTACATGCATACCTGCAACTGGAAGATGCTGGTCGAGAACCAGACCGACACCTGCCACCCGATGGTCGCGCATGAAAGTTCAGCCGGAACCGCGGTGAACGTCTGGGAACGCGAGAAGGACAACTTCAGCGAAACCCCCATGGCCGTGCAGCTTTATGCGCCTTTCATGAGCCCCTATGAATTCTACGAAGGCGCGGGCATCCGCGTCTGGCCGAACGGTCATGGCCATACCGGCGTGTCCGGGTCGATCCATCAGGATTACGAAGACGTGGACGGCTATCAGGCCATGATGACCGAGGCCTACGGCAAGGAACGCGCCGCCGAGATCCTGGGCGATATCCGGCACAACACGATCTACTTTCCCAATATCATGGTGAAGGGCCCGGTCGGCATCCTGCGCAACTTCATCCCGCTTGGGGTCGACAAGACACTGGTGGAAAGCTGGGTGTTCAGGCTGAAGGGTGCGCCGGACAAGCTCTATGAACGCGCCCTGATGTATAACCGCTTCATCAACGCACCCACCTCGATTGTCGGCCATGACGATCTGGAGATGTATGAGCGCGCGCAGGAAGGCCTGCACTCCAACGGCAACGAATGGGTCAACCTGCGCAGGCTCTGGGAAGACGACGAACCCGAAGAGACGACCGAGGTCGTCAACGGCACTTCCGAACGCCAGATGCGCAATCAGTTCTATGCATGGCGGAAATTCATGGTGCAGAACATGGACCAAGCCGTGGAGGCCGCAGAATGAACCGCGATGACCTGATCGACTTTGTCTATGACGAGGCCGCCACGATCGACCAGATGCGCTGGGACGACTGGCTGGCCCTGTTTCACAAGGACGGACGCTATTGGATGCCGCTTGAATGGCAGCAGGAAGATCCGATCCTGCAGCCGTCGCTGATGTACGAAGACCGGTTGCTGCTGACCGTCCGGGTGGAGCGGCTGGCGGGCGAGCGCACCTTCAGCCAGAAACCCAAAAGCCGCTGCCATCACCTGATGGAGCGCCCGCGCATCCTGTCGATGGGTGAAGACGGGGGCGTGCATAAACTGCGCACCTCGTTCATATACACGGAAACGCGGGGCGATCTGCTGGAACGCTATTCCGGCTGGGTCAGTCACGAACTGGTCGAGGTGGACGGGACGTTGCAGATCAAACTAAAACGCATTAATCTGATCAATTTCGACGCGCCATTCAGCAACATCCAGCTCTTTATCTGAGGCAGGCATGAACAACGAAACCGTGTACACCCGATTCAGCGATACCGCGGCAAGACAGGGCGACGCCGCCTTTCTGCATGTGCTGGAGGAAACGGCACAGGCCTACGGCATCGCGCCGGGCGACATCAGCTATGACGAGATGGCGAAAAGGGTGGAGGACTGGCGCAAGCGGTTCAAGGACGCCGGATATGGCGCCGGTCATCGCGTGGGCCTGCTGCTGGAAAACCGTCCCGTTTTTCTGGAGATCTGGCTGGCGCTGAATGCCCTCGGGGCCTCCGTGGTGCCGATCAATCCGGACCTGCGGCTGGCTGAGCTTGAGTATCTGGCCGAACACTCCGAAATGATCCTGGCGATTGTTCTGTCCGGGCGGCTCGAAGAAATGAAGACCGCCGTGGCAAATGCCGCGATCCCGACACTTGTCATCTCACCCGAAGACGCGTTGCCCCCGGCCATCCGCCCCGCGTCGGCAGAGACGGTGCCGAACACGGCGACGGAATGCGCCCTGCTCTATACCTCGGGGACCACGGGCAAGCCCAAGGGCTGCATCCTGTCCAACGAATATTACCTCTACTCCGGTGACTGGTACGCCAATGCCGGGGGCCACATCAGCCTGCGGCAGGGCGAGGAGCGGATGCTGACCCCCCTGCCCGTCTTCCACATGAACGCGATGGCGGTGTCGGTGATGGCGATGATCACGGCGGGCGGCTGTCTGATCATGCTGGATCGGTTCCACCCCCGCAGCTGGTGGGCCTCGGTCCGCGAAAGCGCGGCGACCGTGGTGCATTATCTGGGTGTCATGCCGCCCATGCTGATGCGCGCCGATCCTTCCGAAGACGACCGCAATCACAATGTCCGTTTCGGGTTTGGCGCGGGCGTGGACGCCAAGCTGCATGACCCTTTCGAAGAACGCTACGGTTTCCCCCTGATCGAAGCCTGGGCCTGCACCGAGACCGGATCGGGCGGTGTCATCTGCGCCAACGAAGAGCCGCGCAAGACGGGAACCGCCTGTTTTGGCCGACCCGAGAAAGACGTGGAAGTCCGCGTTGTCGACGATGCGGGCCAGGACGTCCCCCCCGGCGAACGTGGTGAAATGCTCGTGCGCCGGGCCGGTGACAACCCGCGCTATGGCTTCTTCTCGGGCTACCTGAAGAACCCCGAAGCAACCGACGCGCTTTGGCAGGGCGGGTGGCTGCACACCGGCGATGTCGTCCAGCAGGACGCGGACGGATCTCTGCACTTCGTGGACCGCAAGAAGAACGTGATCCGCCGATCGGGTGAAAACATCTCGGCGGTGGAGGTGGAATCGATCCTGAACCGGCACCCCGACATCAACGCCTGTGCCGCCGCCGCCGCCCCGGACGATGTGCGCGGGGACGAGGTGGCGGTGTTCATCATCCTGGAGGGCGGCGAAGCCAACGCGGCCAGGGCGCAAGAGATCGTGACCTGGGCGCTGGATCAGATGGCATACTACAAGGCCCCCGGCTGGATCGCCTTTGTGGATGACCTGCCCCTGACCGCCACACAGAAAATCCTCAGGGGTCAGTTGAAGGACCTCTTGGTGAAAACCTTTGAAACAGACGGGTTCATCGACACCCGGCATCTGAAGAAACGCACGAGCTGATGGCCCGGCAGAAACCCTATGACGGCGTTGCCGTCTGTGCGCCTGTCACCGTTCCCTATGCCCGGTTCTCCGACAAGACCGCGCATTGGTGGACCGGCGGCGCCCTGGCCGCCCTGTCGCGCCAGACCGGGCTGGGTCCCGCCGATTTCGACGGCTTCTGCTTTGCCAGTTTCTCCGCCGGACCGGACACGGCTGTCGGCATGGTGCAACATCTGGGGCTCAGCCCGCGCTGGATGGATCACATCCCCACCGGCGGGGCCAGCGGCGTCATGGCCCTGCGCCGCGCGGCGCGGGCTGTTCAGGCGGGCGATGCCGACATCGTGGCATGTGTCGCCGCCGACACCAACCAGATCGACAGCTTCCGCCAGACCTTGCAGGGCTTTTCGCGGTTTTCACAGGATGCCACCTATCCCTACGGCTTTGGCGGGCCCAACGCGACCTTCGCGCTGATCGCCGATAACTTCATGCGCGAATACGGCGTCTCGCGCGAGGATTTCGCGAAACTCTGCGTCGCGCAAAGGGCGAATGCCCTGTCGAACCCGCTTGCGCTGATGAAAAAGCCGCTGAGTCACGACCAGTACATGCAGGCGCGGCCCATCTCCGACCCGATCCACCTGTTCGATTGCGTCATGCCCTGTGCGGGGGCCGAAGCCTTTGTCGTGACAACGCCTGAGAAAGCGCAGGACCTGGGGCTGTCCACCGCGCGTCTGGCCGCGACGATCGAACGGCACAATGCCTATGCCGAAGACCCCGTGCAGACCCGCGGCGGCTGGGCGCGCGACATTGACGATCTGTGGTCAGCCGCGGGGTGCGGCCCGCAGGACATGCACACGGTCCAGTTTTATGACGATTACCCGGTGATCGTGGCCATGCAACTGGCCGATCTGGGGTTTTGCGACAAGGCGGCGCTTTCGCAATTCATCGCAGAGAACGATTTCACGATCACCGGCTCTGTGCCGCTCAATACAAACGGCGGGCAGCTGTCCGCAGGGCAGGCCGGTGCCGCCGGCGGTTTTCAGAACGTGACCGAAGGGCTGCGGCAGATCTTGCGGGCGCCACTGGGGGACCAGGTGCCGGATGCGACACGCGCCCTGATCTCAGGCTTCGGCCTGGTGAATTACGATCGCGGCATCTGCACCGGTGCCGCCGTTCTGGAGCAGGAGGTGCTGCGATGACCGACCCGCTGACACCGCCCAAGCGCAAGGACCCGCTGGTCGTCACCCCTGCGGGCCATGTCCCTCCCGCCCTGCGCAGCCGCGCGGCCACGGCCATGGCGGCGCGCGCCGGTCTGGGGCGCTTTGTGCTGCAGGTCTGTGAAGATTGCGCCAGGGCCACCTATCCGCAGCGCGACCGCTGCCCGTTCTGCTGGGGCGAATTGCGCTGGCAGGACCAGCCCCGAGGCGCGGTGATCGAGGCAGAGACGACGATCCGCAGCTCCATCGACCTGTTTTTCAAGGACCACCTGCCCTGGCGCATCGGATCCGCGCGGCTGGATGCGGGTCCGATGGCAACCGTGCATCTGCACGGCGATGTGGGCCGGGGCGACCGCGTCCGAATGGAGTTGAAGCTTGACAGGTCCGGCAATCCGGCACTCTTTGCCATGCCGGAAAAGGAGACGCCACATATGGCTGACGATCCCCAATTGCGGGTCTTTACCGCCGACCCGAAGTACCGGCGCATCCTTGTGACCGACGGCCGGACCGCGACCGGGCAGGCCGTCGCCGAGGCGCTGCTCAAGGCGGGCGCAAAGACGGTTTTCCTTGGCAACGCCGACCCCCTGATGCGCTATCCCGGACAGGACAGGATCGAGGCCACCCCCGGGATCGAACCCGTCAGGCTGAGCCTGACCGACACCCGCAGCATCGAGGCGCTGGCCGGGCAGCTGGGCGGGCGCGTGGACATCGTGGTGAACACGGCCCGGTTCGCCCGCCAGGGGGGTGTCGGGTTCGGGGGCAACCTGAACGATCTGCAATCCGGGCTTGACCTGGAAGTCACGGGGCTGATGCGGCTCGCGCAGGGCTTTGCACCGGCCCTTTCGGCGCGGTCCGACGATGGTGATCGGTCCGCCGCCGCCCTGGTCGATATCGCCTCCATCCACGGGCTGACCGGGCGGGCGGGCTATGCCGGATCGTCCGCCGCCGCCGCCGCACGGCTATCGCTGATCGCCAGCCTGCGCGGTGAAATGGCGCAAACCGGGATCCGGATCATGTCTGTCCTGACCGGCCCGGTGGACGACGGCTGGCATCAGACCGTGCCGCCGCCCAAGACCGCACCGGCACAGATCGCACGCGCAGTGGTGACAGCCCTTCAGCAGGGGCAGGAAACCATCTGTGCCGACGAAGTCGCAAAGGATGTGCTGACCCGCTGGCAGGACGATCCGCTTCTGACAATTCGTGAGGAAAACAAATGACCAAGACCGTACTTGCGGATCTCGCGGGGGCGCTGGCATCCGGCCAGGTGCGCGTCATCGACCTGACCAACACGCTCAGCCCGGATTTCCCGGTCATCGTGCTGCCGGCCGAGTTCGGCCAATGTGCTCCGTTCCGGATGGAAAAGCTGTCCCGCTACGACGAAAACGGACCGGCCTGGTACTGGAACAACATTTCGATGAACGAACACACCGGCACCCATTTCGATGCCCCGGCGCATTGGGTGACGGGCAAGGATCTGCCGTCGAACACGGTGGATGCCATCCCGGCGCAGGACTTTGTCGCCCCCGCCGTGGTGATCGACATATCCAAGGAAGCCGCCGCTGACGCGGACTTTGTGCTGACCCGCGATTTCCTTGAACACTGGGAAGCGGACAACGGCACCATCCCCCCCGACCATTGGATCGCCCTGCGCACCGATTGGTACAAGAGGGTCGGGACAGCGGAATACCTGAACCTGCTCGAAGACGGTGCGCATTCGCCGGGGCCGGATGCGGGCGCCGTCGAATTTCTGGTCCACGACCGCAACTGCATCGGCCTTGCGGTCGAGACGGTCGGCACCGATGCCGGGCAGGCGAGCACCTTCAATCCGCCCCTGCCCGCCCATTCGATCCTGCACGGCAACGGCAGGTTCGGCCTGCAGTGCCTGACGAACCTGGACAAACTGCCCACCTTCGGGGCGCTCATCGTGGCCTGCCCGCTCAAGATCGAGGGCGGATCGGGCAGCCCGCTGCGGGTGGTCGCCCTGGTGGAGGGAGACGGCACATGAGGACAACCCTGATCACCGGGGGCAACTCCGGCATTGGCGCCGCGATTGGCGATCTGCTGCTGGCGCGCGGCGAAAAGGTCGTATCGCTGGGCCTGGAAAAGCCCGCCACCGAAAATGAAAGGCTTTTCGGCTATACCGTCGATCTGACGGATGCGGCGGCCACGGCGCAGGTGGCCGAACAGATTGCCGCCGATCACGCGATTGATGCCGTGGTGCACAACGCGGGCGCGATCCTGCCCGACCTGCTGCCCGACGCCAACCCGACCGATGTCATCAAGCTGGCGCAGCTGCACCTGGCATCCCCCATGGCGCTGACACAGGCCGTCCTGCCGGGAATGATAGAGCGCAGTTTCGGACGCATTCTGTTCATAACATCTCGCGCGTCGATGGGGATGCCGACCCGGTCCTCCTATGCCGCGACAAAGGCGGGCGTGCACGGGTTGATGCGCACCTGGGCGCTGGAACTTGCCGACAAGGGGATTACGGCCAACGCCATCGCCCCCGGCCCCGTGCTGACCGAGAATTTCTGGGGCATCGTGCCCAAGGACGGTGAATTGCAGGACAAGATCGCCAGTGGCGTGCCGGTCCGGCGCATCGGCACGCCCCAGGACATTGCCAACGCAGCCGGGTTTTTCCTGGATGCGAATTCCGGCTTTGTCACCGGTCAGGTCCTGTACGTCTGTGGCGGTACAAGCCTTGGCGGGCAAGCCTCCTGATCTGTGTCGGATAACTTGGCAGGGATCGAAAGAGCCTTGATCCCGCCGACATGAAAGACAGCGCGCAGGCGCCTAACCTGAAGGAAACCGAAAATGAAGATCTGGTATCAGAGCTATGTCGATCATGAGAACGGCGCGACCTACTGGGACCACCTGCGCGAGAACCTGAATGCCGCAATGTCTCCGGGCACGACCGTCGATATCCACGGCATCACACCCTACGACAGCTATGCCCACCCCCTGGTCGAATTCCGCTGCGCCCGCGAAATGATTGCCAACGTGATCAGGGCAGAGCGTGAAGGATACGATGCCGTCGTGGTAGGGCATTTTCAGGATGCGGGACTGTACGAAGCCCGCAGCGTGGTCGATATCCCCGTGATCGGTCTCGGGGAGGCGACGATGCTGTGGTGCTGCCAGCTTGGCCAGCGCCTTGGCATCGTGACGATCAACCCCCGGTTCATCCCCTGGTTTCACCAGCAGATCGGCAAGTATGGCCTGCGCGATCGGGTGACGGGTGTCCATTCCCTGAAGTTCGAGCCGGGCCAGATCCTCGGGGCCTATGGCGACGCGGCCAAGGCGCTTGAGGTCAAGGACCTGTTCGACACACAGGCAGCGCCTCTGGTGGAACAGGGTATCGACGTGGTGATCCCCGGCGGCGGTATTCCGATGGTTCTGTTTGCGCAGTTTCAGAACCACAATGTCGGCGGCGCACCGGTTATCAATGGCATCCCCATCGCCCTCAAGATGGCGGAAATGGCTGTCAGCCTGAAGCAGTTGACCGGTCAATCCGTCAGCCGCACCGGTGACTATGTAAAGGCCCCGCCGGAAGTGATCGAAGAATTCCTGACGCATCCCAAGGGGCTGTAGCCCGGATAACGCGGCAGGGCGGCACGTTGACAGGCATTTATTTTATATACAAAATAAATGATCCGACCTGGCGCAAGGCGCAGTCAGACATGCTTTGGAAGGCCCCTCCGGGCGAGGGAGCCATCCGCACAAAAGGATATGACCAACCAGATGGGCAAGTTCAGCATCGACCGTCGCGCCTATGATGACGTTGTGATCACGACGCCTGTCAGCCTTCCCTATGCGCGGTACAGCGACCACTCCGCGCATTGGTGGACCGGGCAGGCCCTGCGGGCGCTGGTGGACGGATCGGGCATTTCTGCGCGCGACATCGACGGTTTCTGCCTGTCCAGTTTTACCACCGCTCCCGACACCGCCATCGGCCTTGCCGAACATCTGGGCCTCAGCGTCCGGTGGCTGGATCATGTGCCACTTGGCGGGGCCAGCGGGATAACCGGCATCAGACGCGCGGCCCGCGCCGTTCAGTCCGGCGATTGCGATGTTGTGGCCTGCATCGGCGCCGACACCAATCAACGCGGGTCATTCGGCAATACACTGGCGAATTTCTCGCGGTTTTCGCAGGACGCGGTCTACCCCTATGGCGCGGGCGGGACCAATGCCAGCTTTGCGCTGATCGCCCGGAACTACATGGAAACCTTCAATGTCACCCGCGAGGATCTGGGACGGATCGCGGTCGCCCAGCGGTCCAATGCCCTGAAGAACCCCAATGCGCTGATGAAGGAGCCTCTGACGCTGGATCAATACATGAACGCACGTCCGATCGCGGATCCGATCCACCTGTTCGATTGCGTGATGCCCTGCGCCGGGGCCGAAGCGGTGCTGGTCATGCGTCAGGACACGGCCCGTGCCTGCGGCATTGCCGGTGCCAGACTGCGCAGCAGCATCGAACGTCACAATGCGCGGTCGATTGACCTCATGCAGACCTCCGGCGGCTGGGTGGAAGACGTGGGCGACCTTTACCGCATGGCCGGTGTGGGGCCATCCGACATCGACGTGGTACAGACCTATGACGATTATCCGGTGATCTGCATGATGCAGATGGAGGACCTGGGTTTCTGCAAGAAAGGGGAAGGCGCGGAATTCGTCCGCAGCCGCGACCTGCGGATCGAAGGCGACTTTCCGCACAATACCTCCGGCGGCCAGCTGTCGGGCGGTCAGGCCGGTGCGGGCGGGTCCTATGTCGGGCTGACAGAGGCGGTGCGCCAGGTTCTGGGCACCGCGGGCGGTACACAGGTCAGGGACGCCAGTCTGGCGCTGGTTTCGGGCTTTGGCATGATGACCTATACCAAGGGCCTGTCATCCTGCGCCGTCATCCTGTCGGGGGACGGCGCATGAACGATCGGCATTCGGATCAGGACCAGGCCCTGCCCCCCTACCCGCAGTCCGCCAGCGCAGAGCTTTACGACGCGGTTGCCGTCGAAGGGCGGTTCGCATTGCAAAGATGCCAGGAGTGTTCGGAATTCCTGTATCCCGCGCATGATGTCTGCAGCTTTTGCCTGTCGACCGACCTGCCGCTGGTCGACGCCCCGCGCATGGGTCGGATCGCAAGCGAAACGACGATACGGGCGACCACCAATCCCTATTTTCAGCAGCGCCTGCCGATCCGGATCGGTCTGGTGATCCTCGACTGCGGCCCGTCGATGATCGCCTTTCTGGATGAGAACGCGGGAATGGGCGACCGTATCAGCGTGTCCTTCCGCCCCGATGCTTTCGGCCGGGCAATGGCCTGGGCCGAATGATCGGGATCACGACGCCGAAATTCCAGGCGTCCTTCAATTTTTCAAGGGCAATTCCCGCAGGTCTAGAATATGCTATGAAATATTTTTACTTGTAAAATAGTTTGGTGTATTGATTATCGAACAGGTGGGATTCGCTCGAAGAACGCAAAAATGCCGCGCCACGGTCGCATGGGTCAATGCGCAACGGCCAAGGCAGCACAGCGGGCGTCTCAAGGCCAACATCCAGAGGGAGAAAATGTGATGAACACCAAGAAAATGTTTCTGAAAGGGCTCGCCGCGCTTGTCGCGACAAGCGCGTTCCTGGCCACGCCGCTGGCCGCCGAAGAAGTCACGCTGCGCGGTGTGAGCTGTTTTCCAATCGGTGCCCCTCCCGGTGTGCCTTTCGAAAGACTGGTGACAGAGATCAACGAAAA
The DNA here is from genome assembly GCF_009363555.1 of Sulfitobacter sp. THAF37. Classification (NCBI taxonomy): domain Bacteria; kingdom Pseudomonadati; phylum Pseudomonadota; class Alphaproteobacteria; order Rhodobacterales; family Roseobacteraceae; genus Sulfitobacter; species Sulfitobacter sp. THAF37. The sequence goes on along the minus strand of NZ_CP045377.1, from coordinate 87,264 downwards.
GGGCAAAGGCGTCGTACAGATCAACCTTCTGGGTGGCGCGCCCGCCATCGGCAGCCCGTTCCAGGTGGTCGAGCGGATGGCGCAAGGCGCCTATGACATCGCCGGATGCCCCGAAGCCTTCTTTGGCAACATCATCCCCGAAGCGCCCGCGCTTCGACTTCAGGAAAAGACCTTTGCCGAACTGCGCGAGAATGGCGGGATCGACTATTTTCAGGAGATTGCGAACAAGAAGAACGTCCAGTTCATCGGCCGCCACCATGACGACGGCGCGTTCAACCTGTTCCTCGCCGAGGGCAAAGCCATCGACAAGGCCGACCTGACCGGGCTCAACCTGCGGGTCTCGCCAGTCTATACCGCCTTCTTCAAGGAACTGGGCGCCTCGGTTCAGCGGTCCTCCATGCCCGAGGTCTATACCCTGATGGAAAGCGGCGCGGTCGACGGCTACGGCTGGTCCGTGCGCGGGATTTCCCCCTCCTGGTATCCGGTCACGAAGTATCGTGTCGAACCCGGTGTCTACCGTGCCTCCATCCACACGGTTGCAAATATGACCAAGTGGAACGCGCTCAGCGACGAGGCCCGCGGTGTCATCAACGATGTTATCATCGGGTCGGAAACCAAGATGGAAGGCACCAGCGACCATGCCAAGCAGCTGGATGCGGAGATGCTCAAGGTGTTTGAGGAAAACGGCATCGAGACCATCACACTGCAAGGCGAAGAGGCCGAGAAATGGGTCCGCATGGCGGGTGAAACCGCCTGGGCCGAGTTCATCGAACAGAACCCCGAGACAGGGCCGAAGCTGAAAGAGCTGTTCACCAACGCCGAATAACCGGAACAGACATGAAACGCCGGTGGACCGTCACGGTATGGTCTGCCGGCCTTGCCTGCAACACGAGCCGGAGACGTTCATGGCACCGCTTATCGACAGATTTGAAACCGTCTTTGAGAAATTCAACCTTTTCGTCGCCATCTGTGTGGCCGGATCAATCGCCCTGTTCGCGACCCTCGTCCCGCTCGATTTCTTCCTGCGGAAAATGGGGCTGCACGGGCTGGAATGGTTGAACGAAGGCGCCGAATACGGGCTCTACGCAGGTGTATTCCTGTCGTCGGCATGGGTTTTGTACAAAGGCGCGCATGTGCGGGTCGACATTGTCCTGACGGCAATTCCGGCCTGGTTGAGCGCCAGGTTGGAGCGTGCGGTTGACCTTTTCGGCGCCCTGCTTTGCCTCAGCATGGCCTATTTCGGCGCCAATGGCACGATGAGCAGCTATATTTTCGGCACCCTGCCGGACAAGGACCTGCAGATCCCCAACTGGGTCGTTCTCGCCGTCTTCACGGCATCTTTCATCATGCTTGCAATCGAATTCCTGCTGCGCTTTCGGCGTGCCGGACGGCCGGACCACAAGGTCACGACAGACATAGGATTTTGACGATGGAATGGTACTCTGCCCTGTCCCTGCTGCTGGGGATCGTCTGCTTCTTTCTCTTCCTCGGCTTGCCGGTCGCCTTTGCCTTCATGGCGGCCAACATCTTCGGCACCGCCCTGTTCATCGGTGGCCTTGCGACCATGGGCGACTGGACGATCGCGTCCCTGTCGCTCCAAAGCATGCCGATGGAATTTCACGAGGCGATATCCTACTCCCTCGCGACCATCGTGCTTTTCCTGTTGATGGGGGAAATCCTGCTTGAGACCGGCGTTGCGTTCAAGGCAATCGGCGCGATCGAGCGGCTGATCTCGCGCATACCGGGTCGGCTTTCCATCGTCTCCATCGTTGGCGGAACGGTCTTTTCCTCCCTGTCCGGCTCGACGGTGGCAAACACCGCGATCCTGGGCAAGGTGCTGTTGCCGGACATGCTCAACCGCGGCTACAAACCCGCCATCGCCATGGGGCCGATCATGGCTGTCGGCGGCATCGCCATGCTGATCCCGCCCTCTTCGCTGGCGGTGCTGCTTGCCAGCATCTCTCAGAAATCCGTGGCCCTGCTTCTGGTCGCCGGTATCATTCCGGGCTTTCTGATGGCGCTCAGCTTTTTCGCCTACGTCATCATCCGCTGCACCATCAACCCCGATCTGGCGCCGCCATACGAAACCGACAACAGCTATCTGGACGAACCGCTGACCGTCGCGTTCAACACCCGGCGCCGCACGCTCTGGTCCTGGACCTACCAGGGCCGCTGGCTGCGCCCGCTGAACCGGTTTCTGCCGACCGTGATCTACATTCTTCCGTTGTTCAGCATCTTTGTCGTCGTCGTCGGCAGCATCCTGACGAACTTTGCATCGCCAACCGAAGCCGCCGCAATGGGCTGTCTGGCTGCATTCGGCGCATGCCTGTTCTTCCGGCTGTTCAACAGGGTGATCACGATCACGGGCATCGAAGGCGCGGAGTTTGGCTGGGCCGAAATCGGCAAGGCGCTGATGGAGACCGCAAAGGTCAACACGATGATCATCTTCATCATCGCCGGGTCGCTGGTCTTTACCCAGGCGATGGCGGTCTCTGGCGCCACGCAGGGATTGTTGCAGGCGCTGACCGCGCTCGATCTTTCGGCGCTCTCCGTCGTCCTGTTCATGATCGTCATCCTGCTCTTCCTTGGGGCCTTCATGGACCAGGTCAGCATGCTGCTGCTGACCCTGCCGTTCTTCCTGCTGGGACCTGCCTCGCTTCAGGCCGTCTACGACATTGATCCGATCTGGCTCATGGTGCTGATCCTGATCACGATGGAGGTCGGGCTGCTCACGCCGCCGTTCGGGTTGTTGCTGTTCGTCATGCGCGGCGTCGCACCCGACGGGATCACGATCGGCCAGATCATCAGCTCCGCGCTGCCCTTCATCCTGATCGAACTCGCGGTGCTGGCACTGCTGATCTTCGTGCCGTCGGTTGCCACATGGCTGCCCAACCTGATCAATTAGGATTGCACGCAATGTCCCCGAACACCCCCGGTGCCTCGGAAACCGTTGGCTGTGATCGCTACGACAGGATCGTGGCCGAGTTTGCGCCGCAGGAACGGACCCTGCGCACAATGCTGCAACGTCAGGCAGACCGCTATGGAGACACGCCGTTCGTGACCTGTGGCGACGTGAGGTGGACGTTTGCCGAAACCGCCGAGGTCGCCCGCACATGGGGCGCGCGGCTGGTTGCGGCGGGGATCGGCGCGGGCGACCGCGTGATGATCCATTGCAGCAACCGCGCCGAATTCCTGCAGATCTATCTGGGGGCGACCTGGATCGGGGCCATCGCGACCCCGGTCAATACCGCGTTTCGCGGCGCACAGCTTGCCCATGTCCTGGCGAATGCCAGCCCCAGGCTTCTGATCGTCGAAGAGCAGTTTCAGCCAGCCTACGCCGATCTGGGCGCGGATGCGCAATTGCCGCCGCTGATCTGGCCCGTCACCGCGCAGGGCATCCAGTCAAAGGTTTCAACCGCACCCCCCGGCCCCACGGAGTCTGCCGGGGCAGGTCCGGGCGACACCGCCGCAATTCTCTACACCTCGGGCACCACCGGACCTTCAAAAGGGGTCTGCTGCCCGCAGGCGCAGTTTTTCTGGTGGGGCATCTATTCGGCCCGCGCCTTGGACGTGCGCGAAGGCGATGTGCTGATGACCGCACTTCCGGTGTTCCACACCAACGCGCTCAACGCCTTTTATCAGGCCCTGTTGCTGGGGTGCGAATATGTGCTGGTGCCGAAATTCTCGGCCTCCGGCTACTGGAAAACCGCAATCGACTGCGGCGCCACCGTGACCTATCTGCTGGGGGCCATGGCCGCCATTCTCATGGCCCAACCCAACCGGCCCGAAGACCGCGACCACGCCATCAGAACCGCCCTGGGCGGCGGTGTTCCCGCGCGGGATCAGGAAAAGTTCTTTCACCGGTTCGGCATTCCGCTGGTCGACGGCTATGCCTCGACCGAAAGCAATTTCCTGTTCTACAACCGGTATCCATCGGCCCGCCCCGGCAGCATGGGCCCGCTGGCCAAGGGCGCCGAAGCCATCGTGGCCGACGCATACGACATGCCGGTTCCCGACGGCACCGCAGGCGAACTGCTGCTGCGCCCGACAGAGCCGCATTCCTTTGCCTCCGGCTATTTCGGCATGCCCGAAAAGACGGTCGAAGCCTGGGCCAACCTGTGGTTCCACACCGGGGATCGGGTGGTGCGCCACCCGGATGGCTATTTCAACTTCATCGACCGGATGAAGGATGCGATCCGTCGGCGGGGCGAAAACGTCTCGTCCTGGGAGGTCGAGCAGGCCATCATGACCCATGACAAGGTAGAGGCCTGCGCAGTCTATCCTGTCCCCTCGGAGCTGGGCGAAGACGAGGTCGCCACGGCGATACAGCTCAGGCAGGGCCAGACCCTGCCCCCGCTGGAGTTGATCCAATACCTCGAAACCCGGCTCGCCCATTTCGCGGTGCCGCGCTACGTCCGACAGATGCACGCCATGCCCCTGACCGAGAACGGCAAGATCAAGAAGGTCGTCCTGCGCGAAGAGGGCATCGTGTCTGAAATGTGGGATCTGGAGACGACAGGCTACAAGGTCAAACGCTGACCCCTGCGCCTGCGGCCCTTCTCGACCAATATCGTCATTGTCGAACGCGGCCCGCAACCCGGCAAACCGCGTTCAATCGTGTCTGATCAAAGGTACTTGCCCGACAGCAACGCACCACAACCCGGCACATGCGGCTTGAGGTCCAGCTGTGTCAGCATCTGGTGGGTTGTCGCCACGGCAGCCGACACCACGGGAATCCCGCATTCGTCCTCGACCTTCTGGATCGCGGCGAGCGACGGCATCTGAACACAGGCCGACAGCACCAGCGCGTCGATGTTCCTGAGGTTCGCGCGCTTGTAGATCTCGGTCAGGTTCATCGGGTCCTGCGCCGCGACCTCAAGATTGTCGGGGATCTCAAGCGCGATGCTGTCGCTGACCTCGATCCCTTCCGCCGTGATGTAATCGGCCACCATGTCGGTCAGCGGGCGCATGTAGGGCGTCACGATGGAAACCCGCCTGGCCCCCATCAGGTGCAACCCATCCACCAGCGCCCCGGCAGAGCTGACCACCGGCGCGGGGTGGCCATTGTCGACAGTCACCTGATGCAGGCGCTTCTGGCTCTCGCGGTGGTATCCCCGCCCCATCGACATGATCGCGACCAGACAGGCATAGCCCATCACATCGACCGCCGCATCGGACAGTTCCAGCGCGCAGCGGTCGCTGTCCTTGTCCATCGCGGCCAGCTCTTCCTTCGTGACCTTTTTCATCCGCATGCGGCTGGAGTGAAAGGAAAACCGCTCCGGATACTCCGCTTCACGGGCGCGCAGCATCGCCGGGATCTCGCGTTCCATCGTCAGGTTCGACGATGGCACGATCTGCCCGATCTTCAGGGTCTTGTGCATGTCCTGTTGAATGCCGGTCATGTCAGTCCCCGATCTTCACGACCGGGTTGCGCAGCACGCCGATCCCATCGACCCCGCATTCGATCACGTCACCGGGCCACATCCATTCCTGCGGATCGCGCCCCGCGCCGACGCCCGCCGGGGTGCCGGTCGCGATGATGTCGCCGGGTTCCAGCGTGATCCCGGAAGAGATATCGGCAATCAGCGTCGGAATATCGAACAACAGATGCCTGGTGTTCGACCGCTGCTTTTCCTCACCGTTCTTCTTCAGCCACAGCGTCAGGTCATGCGGGTCCGCGATATCGTCGGCGGTCACGATGGCCGGACCGAACGGGCAATAGCTGTCCTGCCCTTTCGAGAAGATCCACTGCCCCGCCCGGCGGTTGTCGCGCGCCGACACATCGTTGATCACCGAATAGCCAAAGACATGGCTCATCGCGTTATCCTTGGAAATCCGCGTGGCCCGCTTGCCGATGATCACGGCCAGCTCCACCTCCCAGTCCAGCATCTGTGTCATCGACGCATTGTGCTGAATCGGCTCACCGGTGGCGATCACGCTGGTCGGCGGTTTGGAAAACACCACCGGTTCCTTGGGCAGGTCCTTGGACGTGTCCAGCGACTTGGCGCTTTCGGCGACATGTTCGACATAGTTCAGACCGATGCCAAAGACGTTCTTGCGCGGGCGCGGGATCGGCGCCAGCAGGCGCACGTTTTCCTCCGGCACCGCGATCCCCGCGGGCCGTGCATCTGCCGTATCCGCCAGCGCCTGCCTGACCGCGCCAAGCGCATCGGGGCCCAGGTCGATCAGCGTCAGCATGTCGGAAGGCAGCGCCGCGCCGACCGCCTCGCCCAGAAATTCCACGTCGATGACAAGACCGTCCTGCACGACGCCAAGACGCCCCTCGGCTGCGACGCCGTCGCGATAGGTAACGAGTTTCATGTTTTGTATCCTGTAGTTATCCGCTGACGACCTGGTGGCCGCCGTTGTCTTCCAATGCCTGTTCCGCGTAAAAGCCCAGCTTGCGCATCGTCGGCAGGTCGTGGAACGAGAACAGGCAGGCATCCTCGCCGCTTTGCGTGTTGCAATGTTCGTGGAACATCCACGGCGGCACGCAGAAGATGTCCTTTTCCTTCCAGTCAAAGCGTTTGCCGTTGATCACGGAGTACCCTTCGCCCTTGGCCACCTGATAGATGATGTTGCCGGTGTGCCGATGCGCCTTTGTATGCTCGGACGGGCGCAAGAGCTGCATGTTGGCCCCCATGGTCAGCATCGGGTCCGCGCCGGTCTTGGGGTTGATGTAACGCATGATCACCCCGTCATAGGGCGACCCGTCCGTGACCCGTGCGTATTCCTGCAGCGCCTCATAGGTCTGGTCCCAGCGGAATTTCAGCAGCGGCGAATAGGGCTGATCCCATTTGTCCAGCTCGGGCATCAGCGCGGGGGAGCCATAGGTCGCCGGGCTGTCGTCCAGCGGCAGGTTGCTGACCTGATAATCGTCGGGATGCACCTCGTAAAAATTCGCCTCCAGCGCGTTGGTCAGCGGAATGTCCAGCCCGTCCTGCCACAGGCAGGTGCTGCCGTCTTCCTCGATCCCGTGCTCGTGCCATGTGCCATTGGGGGTCAGCACGAAATCCTTCGCGCCCAGACTCATCTTGTGGCCCTCGACAATCGTGTAGGCCCCCGTGCCCTCCATGATGAACCGCAGGGCAGAGGCCGCGTGACGGTGGGCACCAGCGCGTTCGCCCGCTTTCATCGTCTGGATGCCCGAGAACAGCCACCCGCAGGCGGCACTGAATTCCTGCCGCCTGGGGTTGCGCAGGTAGACGACGCGCCGGCCTGCATCCTCTGGCCGCACCAGATCAATGGCCCGCAGAACCTGGGGCCGCAGGTCGTCCCAGCGCCACAGCACGGGATCGGACGTTGGCGTCGGCTCCCAGGGTTCGATCGCATTGGCAACAGTCCAAAGCGCGCCGGTGTCCTGTTTTGCCAGATCCGCGTAATAGGCTTCAAGCTCCGGCGTGTCGCGCACCCTCGCGCGGCCCAGAACATCGTCTCTATCGGCAGTATCAGTCATGGTTTCCTCCAGTCTTGATCGGATTGGGATTCTTCGCTGTCGTCCGGCATCGGCACCGCACTCGGGTCCGGCGCGGGGGCCGGGCCGGTCTTCAGATTGACGGCCCCCTGCGGCACCTGGTTGACCCGCAGATCGAAAATGTCGAACCGGTTGTAATGGCCTGTGATGTCATGCATCTGCTTGGGCTGTATGCATTTGCCCAGGTCGATCTCCGCATAGACGATACCTTCGTCGTCGATCAGGCCGGGAACGACCTCGCGCCCGTCAGGGCCGATAACGCCCGAATAGGCACTGGATTTGCGTTCCAGCAGGTCGCGCGCATCCGGGCGGATCTCCTCCATCGCCGCGATGATCTCGTCCGAGACCGTCGAGGTGGCGGTCACGGTAAAAACCTTGCCCTCAAAGCTGTGCGACATGCTGCGCAGCTTGATCGCCTCGGCCATGTCGTAATCCTTCGGCGCCACCGGCAACGAGATATAGCTGGCCGTATGCACCAGCTCGCCCTGCGCCAGCAGGGTGAACCGCGCCAGCGTGTTCGTGTTCTCACCGCAGGCAAGCCCGCCCAGCGGCCCGATTTCCGTATCATAGACCCTGAGGCTGGACCCGTCGCCCCCCGTCCAGGTCAGTTTCTCCGCCCAGGTGGGGACAAGCTTGCGGTGCTTGCCCAGGATCGCGCCATCCGGCCCGATGAACAGCAAGGTATTGTAAAGCGCGCCCAGCGATACGGGACTGCGTTCGTTCAACCCCATCACCACATAGCAGTCGTTGGACCGGGCAGCGGCCTGAACCTTTGCAACCTCCGGCCCATCGGCAAAGACCGAGGCCCGCACGAGTTTCTCAAACCACGCGCCCCCCGTCACCGGGTCTGTGATCCAGTTCCAATAGGGGTATCCGGGGATGAACACCTCGGGAAACACCACAAGCCGCGCACCATTTCCGGCGGCTTCGCCGATCAGGCTGACAGCCTTTTCCACCGTCCGCGCCGCGTCCAGAAACACCGGGCTCGCCTGAACCGCCGCAGCCGTGAACCTGGGAAAGTCATTTGATGGCAACATGATCGTCTTTACCTTCCAGAATGGGTCGAGCCGCTGCGCAAATCGGCCAGCCGACGCAGGGCGGACAGTTTGATGGTATCAGCATGGTCTCTAATGCTTCTCTTCCCCGGATCAGAGATATTCGCACGAAGCGGCGAACTGATTGTTGACTTATTTTACATATAAATCTATTCATTACCATACTTTTTTTGAGGAGACGAAAATGGCTGAGCGATCCTTTGCGAAAGAAGTCCAGGACCTCAAACTAGGTGAGGGCGACCTGTTCCGCGGTGAGGGTATCCTTGCAATCACCAAGGCCCTGCTGCAATCCGGTGTCGCCTATGTCGGCGGCTACCAGGGCTCGCCGATCTCGCACCTGATGGATGTGCTGGCGGACGCCAATGACATTCTGGACGATCTCGGCGTGGTCTTTCAAAGCTCGGCCAGCGAGGCGACCGCGGGTGCAATGCTCTCTGCCTCCGTCATGTATCCCCTGCGCGGCGCTGTGGCGTGGAAATCGACCGTGGGCACCAACGTGGCCTCGGACGCGTTGTCCAACCTTGCTTCTGGCGGCGTGACCGGCGGCGCGATGGTGATCGTCGGCGAGGACTACGGCGAAGGGTCGTCGATCATGCAGGAGCGCACCCACGCCTTTGCGATGAAATCGCAGATGTGGCTGCTGGACCCCCGCCCCGATCAGGCCTGCATGGTCGATCTGATCGAAAAAGGGTTCCAACTGTCCGAAGCCTCCAACACGCCGGTCATGCTGCAGGTGCGGGTGCGGTCCTGTCACATGACGGGCGAATTTCAATGCAAGGACAACAAGCGCCCCGAATTCACCCTGCGCGACGCGATGGACAACCCCGAACGCGATCTGGGCCGCATCGTTCTGCCGCCCGCCGCCTACGCGCACGAGGTCGAAAAGATCGAGGTGCGCATGCCCACCGCCATCGACTTTATCCGCGACCAGAAGCTCAACGAATTCTTCGGCCCTACCGGAGAGGAGAAGACCGGCAAGACCGGCCTCATTGTCGTCGGCGGCATGTACAACAGCACCATCCGCGCGCTTCAGTTCCTGGGCCTGTGCGACGCCTACGGCAATTCGCGCGTGCCGATCTACGTGATGAACGTGGCCTATCCGACGATCAAATCCGAAGTCGAAGAATTCTGCAAAGGTCTCGATGCCGTGCTGATGATCGAGGAAGGCCAGCCCGAATATATCGAGCAATCCATCTCGACCGTCCTGGCCCGCACGAAAAGCCCGACCGAAGTGCACGGCAAGGATTACCTGCCGATGGGCGGCGACTATACCGCCGCCGTCCTGACCGAAGGGATCGGTCGTTTCCTTGAGGATTTCGAGCCCCAGCAATTGGGCAACCGCGCCCCGGTGCCCGATCCGGTTCCGATCCTGACCAATCCCGTGGTCGAAAAACTGACCGACGTTGTCCCGGCCCGCCCGCCGGGGCTGTGTACCGGGTGCCCCGAACGGCCCATCTTTGCCGCCATGAAAATGGTGTTCGAGGAAACCGGCACGCACCATGTTTCGGCTGACATCGGCTGTCACCTGTTCTCGATCCTGCCGCCCTTCAACCTGGGTGCCACGACAATGGGCTTCGGCCTTGGCCCCGCCTCCTCGGCGGCCTTCAACGTCAAGGGCGCCAAACGCTCGATCTCGATCATGGGCGACGGCGGGTTCTGGCACAACGGGCTGACCAGCGGCATCGGCAACGCGGTGTTCAACAAGCATGACGGCGTCTTTGTCATCGTCGACAACTTCTATTCCTCCGCCACCGGCGGTCAGGACATCCTGTCGTCCCGCGCCCATAACAAGCGGCGCAACACCAACAATTCGATCGTCGATGCGGTCAAGGGGATCGGCGCGACATGGGTCCGGCAGGTGGACCACACCTACGACGTGACCCGCATGCGCGATGTCCTGAACGAGGCGCTGACCACGGATGCCGAAGGGCCCAAGATCATCGTGGCGTCGTCCGAATGCATGTTGAACAAGCAGCGCCGCGTGAAACCGCAGGTCGCCAGGGCGATCAAGGGCGGCAAACGGGTGGTGAAGGAAAAGTTCGGCGTCGACGAAGATGTCTGCACCGGCGATCACGCCTGCATGCGGCTGTCGGGCTGTCCGTCGCTGTCGGTCAAGGAACTGGACGATCCCTTGCGCGACGATCCCGTGGCGTCGATTGACGACACCTGCGTCGCCTGCGGCAACTGTGGCGAAGTGGCCGACGCTGCCGTGCTTTGCCCCTCCTTCTTCCGCGCCGAAGTCACCCATAATCCGACACGGTGGGACAGGTTCAGGTCCAATCTCTCCGGCTCCGTGATCCGCTACCTGCAAGACCGCCGCGAAAGCCGGGCGGTCAGCTTTGAGGCATAGACAGATGAAAGATGACACCGTCAAACTGGGCCTGAAGCCCGCAGGCCCCGCGACAGAGCGGCCGATCTCAATCGCGATCGTGGCGATGGGCGGCCAGGGTGGCGGCGTTCTGACCGGCTGGATCGTGGATCTTGCCGAAACGCACGGCTGGGTGGCGCAATCCACCTCCGTGCCCGGCGTGGCCCAGCGAACCGGGGCCACCATCTATTACGTCGAGATGATGCGCCCCGGCGACGGCGGGCAAAAGCCTGTCCTCGCCCAGATGCCCACGCCCGGCGATGTCGACGTGGTGATCGCCTCCGAGTTCATGGAAGCGGGCCGGTCGATCCTGCGCGGGATCGTGACACCCGACCGGACCACCCTGATCGCCTCCAGCCACCGGTCGCTGGCGATCAGCGAAAAGACCGCCCCGGGCGGCAGCATCGCCGACAGTGGCGCGGTGACGGATGCAATCGGCGTGGTCGCCCGACAGGAAATCGTCTTTGACATGAACACCCTGGCCGTCAGGAACGGCTCTGTCATCTCGTCGGCCATGTTCGGCAGCCTTGCCGCATCCGGCACCCTGCCCTTCGAGCGCGAAGCCTACCATGACGTGATCCGCAAGGGCGGCAAGGGGGTAGAGGCCAGCATCCGCGCCTTTGATGCTGCCTTCGACCGAACAATAAACGGCGCGGATCCAGAGACGGCCGATGCGGGGGGCACGGCCGCCACGGTCGCCGCCCTGCCCCAATCGCTGCGCGACAAGCGGGCAGATGCGCTGCTCTCGCGGCTTCGCGCGGACCTTCCCGAACAGGCGCATGAAATGGCCTATCTGGGGCTGCAAAAGGTCGTCGACTTTCAGGATGCCGCCTACGGCGACGAATACCTCGATCTCCTGCGCGACCTCTACCGGCGCGACCGCGACGCGAACGGTGCCGAACACGGCTTTGCGTTCACCACAACCGCCGCCAAATACCTTGCCAATGCGATGGCATATGACGACGTGATCCGCGTTGCCCGCATCAAGACGCAAAGCGCGCGGCGCCAGAGGGTCGCTGACGAAGTGGGCCTACAGGATGGCCAGGTCCTCAACACCACCGAATTCATGCACCCCCGCATGGAAGAAGCCGCATCGGTCCTGCCCGTCGGGCTGGCCAACTGGCTGAAATCACGGAAATCTCTCTATGCCTGGCTGGATCGCCGTATCGACAGGGGCCGTCGGATACAGACCTATCGCCTGATCGGGTTTCTGCCGCTTCATTTTGTCGGCGCGCTGCGGGGCATGCGCCGCAAGTCCCTGCGCCACAAGACAGAGACCGAGCACAGGGATGCCTGGCTGGCCGACGCATCGCAGGCCCTGACGCATAATTACGACCTGGGTGTTGCGATGCTCGGCTTCCGGCGCCTGATCAAGGGGTATTCGGATACGCATGTGCGCGGCCATTCGAAGTTCGAAAAGGTCATGCAGACAACAAAGTCCATCGCAGGGCGCGATGACGCAGCGGAATGGGCCAACCGCCTTCTGACATCTGCGATCAGGGATGCGTCCAGCAAGGAACTGGACGGAACGATCATGACAATTGAGAGTTTTTCGAAAACATGAACAAGATCGACAATTCCGCGTCATTTCCGCGCCCTCTCGACCGGGCTGCGCTCCCCTTCCCGGACTGGAGCTACAGGCACATATTCCGCCACGGGCAATGCGACCCGGCGGGCATTGTCTACACGCCCGAATTCTTCAACGTATTCAATCACGCGATCGAAGCATGGTTCTGCGATTGCCTCGGTCTGAACTACTATGACTTCATCGGCCCCCGCCGCATCGGACTGGGCTATGTCAACGCACATGCAGAGTTCTTTTCGCCCGTCCGGATGGGCGACCAGGTCGAGTACTTTGTCCGGGTCTCAAGGATCGGCGGCAAATCCTACGCGCTTGAGCTGAACGCGATGCTTGGCGACACAGAGGCGCTGCGCGGGCTCTTTACAACCGTGACCACCGATCTCGACACACATCGCTCGGTCGCCATTCCGACCGACCTTCGAGATGCATTGAACCGGTTTCTATTCTCGGATACTCCCTAGTATGTAAAATTATGGGAATGCAGATAGATACATGATGGCCCGTGATCCGGCTTCCGACCCTCCAGATTATCGCAAGGACGAAACACGGCTCTGGCTCAGTGTTTTGGACGTTTACAATTTCGTCTATCGCGAAGTGAACCGGCAGCTCAAGGAACAGACGGGCATCAGCGTTTCGAAATTCGATGTCATGGCCCAGCTGGCCCGCTATCCCGAGGGTCTGAGCATGGGCGACCTTTCGACCAGGCTCAAGGTCAGCAACGGAAACGTCTCGGGCCTGGTCAACAGGCTGCGCAAGGAAGAGCTGGTGGACAAGTCCATGTCAGCCGATGACAGGCGGTCCTTTGTCGCCGTGCTGACACCGGCAGGCCGCCAAAGGTTCGAAGAAGCCGCCGCGCTGCATGCCGATGTCCTGGCAAAGTGCTTTGGACATCTGGACAGCGACCGCCTTGGCGAAACCACCGCCATGCTCAAATCCATCATCAAGAGCCCAAGCGGCAAGGCTCCGGCGGACAATGACTAAGAAAAGCGAAGACCTCGGCTTTCCCTTCAAAACGCCGGAACAGCTGTCGCAATACCTGCCCTATCTCATGACACGGCTGACCAACCGCTGGCAGGTCAAACAGGATGCCGACCTCAAGAACATCGGCATCCAGGGTGCGACGATGCGGATCATGGCCTGCCTCGCCGCCTATAAACAGCTTACGGTCAACGAAGTCTCCGTGCTTTCGGTGACAGAACAATCCACCGTCAGCAGGCTGGTCGAACAGCTTGTCACCGCCGGACTGGCACAGCGCGAGATCGACCCCTCCGACCAGCGTGTGCGCCGCGTTTCACTGACCGCCAAGGGCCGCAAGAAGCTCAGGGAAACCGCGCCGGTGGTCAATGCCAACTATCATCACATGACCGAAGGCATCGACCCGGCGCAGTTGGCCGTCTGTGTTGAAGTGATGCAGGCGATGCTGAAGAAAATTCGCGTCCACGACCTCTGACAGGTCGGGCGGAAAGCCCCGCCCAGCCTTTGTGAACGGGACCTGAACCGCGTCAGCAATAAGCGACGCAGACCGACTTGGTCTCAAGGTAGTTGTCCAGCGCGCCGGTCCCGTGTTCGCGCCCGATCCCCGATTGTTTGAACCCGCCAAAGGGCATGTTCTGATCCGGAATATTGTGGCTGTTGATCCAGATTGTCCCGGCCTGCACCTGCGGCACCAGCTTCATCACGCGGTTGATGTCGCGGGTCCACAGCGACGCGCCCAGCCCGTAACGGGTGTCGTTGGCCATCGCGATGGCCTCTTCCTCGGTCTCGAAGGGGGTGATCGTGGCCACGGGGCCGAACACCTCGTCCTGCATGATCGCAGTGTCTGACCGCGCATCCGCGAAGAGCTGCGGCGCGATATAGTATCCCTGCCCCGGCGCCGCGATGTCCAGCAGGGGCGTCGCCCCGTCGGCAATGCCCCGGTCGATCATGCCCTTCACATGGTCGAAATGCTTGGCCGACACCACCGGGTTGATCTGGTTGGCGGGGTTCATCCCCTCTCCGATCGGCAGGGAAGACGTGATCGCCTTGAGCGTCTCGACCGCCTCGTCGTAGATGCCCTTCTGCACATAGATGCGCGCCCCGGCACAACAGGTCTGGCCCGAATTGAAGAACATGCCGATGCCGGTCGCAGGCCCCAGCAGGTTCAGGTCCATGTCGTCAAAGAACACCATCGGGGCCTTGCCGCCCAGTTCCAGCGTCACGGGCTTGACCGACTGCATCGCCTGCACCCCGATCTTCTTGCCGACCTCGGTCGAGCCGGTAAAGGTGATCTTGTCCACGCCGGGATGGCGCACCAGTGCCGCCCCCGTGGCCCCGTCCCCGGTGATGACGTTGACCACCCCATCGGGAAAACCCGCCTCCCGCGCCAGTTCGGCAAAGCGCAGCGAGGTCAGCGGCGTCTCCTCCGCCGGTTTCAGCACCACGGTACAGCCCGCCGCCAGCGCGGGGGCGACTTTCCACACGCACATGTTCAGCGGAAAATTCCACGGTGTAATCGCCGCCACCACGCCGACAGGTTCCTTGCGGGTATAGGCGGTGTAGCACGTCCCCGGCGGCACGTTGATCGACACATCCAGCGTCTCGCCCCGGATCTTGGTCGCCCATCCGGCCATGTATCGCAGATACTCCGCCGAAGAGGCCACCTCCACCAGACGCGACAGCATGATCGACTTGCCGTTCTCCAGCGTTTCAAGCTGGGCCAGCTCTTCGC
The DNA here is from genome assembly GCF_009363555.1 of Sulfitobacter sp. THAF37. Lineage (NCBI taxonomy): Bacteria > Pseudomonadati > Pseudomonadota > Alphaproteobacteria > Rhodobacterales > Roseobacteraceae > Sulfitobacter > Sulfitobacter sp. THAF37. The sequence continues at coordinate 72,078 of NZ_CP045377.1, read as the reverse complement.
CATTTTCCTCGATCAGATCGGCAAGCTTCAGCATCAGCCGTGTCCGTTCCGCACCCGGCATCCCGCCCCAGGGGCCGGTCATCGCCGCCCTGGCCGCCAGCACGGCGCGGTCCACGTCAGCACCCGACCCCGATGGCACCTGCGCCAGAACCGATCCGTCCGCCGGGTTGAACACGTCGAAACGGCCCCCCTCGCCGTCGACACTTTGTCCGTCGATCAGCATTTTCGGCGCCTTGAGAAAGGCGGTCACATCGGGGCTGATGCCGCTGGGGGCCTGATCCGGAATTCCGATACGCATGAAGTGTCTCCTCGTGACGGGCCTGTTTCAGGCCCTATTGGTTGGGGGAATTGGAACTGTCGTGCCGGTCGCGCAGATCGCGGATCGCGGTGCGGATGCTCTGCACGGTGATGACGACGATCACGAACACCAGCAGCGCCGCAATCGGCCGGTTGACGAAATCGACAACACTGTCGAGCCGCCCCATCGACGCGCGCAGCTTGACCTCCATGATCCCGCCCAGAACCATCCCGAGGATGATCGGCACCGTGGGCAGGTTGAGCCGTTTCAGGATCAGACCAAAGACCCCGAACCCCGCCGCGATCATGCAGTCCACCGCCGAATTGCGCAGCGAATAGACACCGACAAAGCTCAGCACCAGTATCGCCACACCCAGAAAACGCGTGGGAATGCGGATGATGCGGATCAGCAGGTTCGACGACACCAGCACCCAGAGGATCACGATCACATTCAGCAGCAACAGAGCCAAATACAGCGCATAGACAAAGTCGAGCTGGTTCTGGAACAGCCCCGGCCCCGGCACCACGTTGTGGACATAGAACACCGACAGCATCATCGCCGTCAGCGCCTCGCCCGGAATGCCAAGCGCCAGAAGCGGGATCATCGCCGCGGCGGGCACCGCGTTGTTCGCGGATTCAGAGGCAACCAGACCTTCGGGGCTGCCCCGCCCGAACATATCCGGCGTTCGGGACCGTTTGCGTGCCGCCGTGTAGCTGAGGAATTGCGCGGTGAACTCGCCCACGCCGGGAATGACCCCCATCAGCACGCCAAATCCGCCGCCCGTCGCCGCCGTGCGCCGGTAGGTCCAGATCTCGCGCATGGCCCTGAACAAGGACCCCGCCACCGGCTGCGCATCCGGCGCGCCGTCAGGCTCCACAATCAGCTGAAAGGCCTGGCTCAGCGCAAAGAGGCCCAGAACGACAACGATCAGATCCAGCCCCGAGGTCAGCCAGTCCAGACCAAAGGTATAGCGCATGGTATAGTTGACAGGCTCCATCCCGACCGATTGCAGCAGGATGCCAAGCCCCGCCAGCATCCCCGCCGCGGCCATCTGCCCCCTGTGCGCGATGATCACCAGAATGATGCCCAGCAAAGCCGCCAGGAAAATCTCGCGCGAGCCGAACATCGGCGCGACCGTGGCCAGCACCGGCGACAGCAGGATCAGAATGAGGATCGACAGAACCGCCCCGAAAAAGGACGCGCCGTAAGCCAGCCCGAGGGCACGCAGCGCCTCGCCCCGCCGGGTCATCGGGTAGCCGTCATAGGTGGTCAGCGCGTTGACCGCCGTGCCCGGTGTGTTGATCAGGATGGCGGGCAGCGATCCGCCGTACATCGAAGAGCCATAGATCCCCAGAAGCAGCGTCAGACCCACAAGCGGCTCAAGCGCAAATGTCGCGGGCAGCAGGATCGCAATCGCCACCGCAGGCCCGACGCCGGGAATGGCCCCGATCACGACGCCCCCGACCGACCCGATCAGAAGGGCGACAAGGACCGGCCAGTTGAACAGCAGTTCAGCGGCCTGAAAAATCGTCTCCATGACGCGCTCCTAGAAGTTGACCATGACGAAAGACCGGATGCCGTCCGGCAGATACTGATAGACCGCACCGGCAGGCAGCCTGACGCCCAGCCCGGCCTTGAAGACAAGCACCGTCGCCAGCGCCAGCCCCGCCGCAGAGGTCAGCATCCGCACCGACCGGTATCCCGCCCTGATCGACAGAAGCACCGCGAACAGCAGCGTCGCGGGCAGATAGCCAATGACCGGAACGGCGCCGACATAGACACTGAACCAGAGCACGAATTCGACCGACCGCAGCCAGAGGATGACCTCCTGCAGGCGTCCGGGCAGGCGCGGCGCGTTCCAGGTGCAGACAAAATGGATCGCACCGAAAACCACCATCATGCCAACCCCGACCGAGGGCCAGAATCCCGGTTCCTCCACCAGGGACTTCTTGCCCAGGAACTGCGCCTGCCAGGGCACCGCCACCAGACAGGCCAGCGCAAGCACAAGAAAGCCTGCCGCAAAGATCAGATCACCCGGTCTGCGTTCACGGCGAAACAGGGCGAGGAAATTCAGAACCCGCTGCATTTCATGCCTCCGCAAAATGGTCGGGCCGCCACGGACGGGACGGCCCGGATCGCTCTACTCTCCGAGGAACCCGGCAATGCGCGCCATCGTGGCGGCGTCTTTTTCCATCTGCGCGTTGGACTCGTCGAACCCGAGCCAATAGATCTCGGCCCCTGTGTCCTCCGCGACCTGTCCGGCGGCGTCCGAACTCAGCACCTCCTGCGCGACACCCGCGATCACATCGCGCACGTCCTGCGGCGTGTCTTCGTGCACGAACAGACCGTTCCAGGTGGAAAACCCGAGGTCGGGATAGACCTCTGCGGCGGTCGGCACCTCGGGCAGCAGTGGGATGCGCGCGTTCGTGACGCTCATCAGGATCTTCAGGTCGTCCAGGCAGGGCCGGATCAGCTGAAGCGTAGTGTTGATCACATCCACATCGCCCGACGCCAGCGTGTTGCAATCCAGCGCGTCAAATGCGGTGTCCGCCGAATAGGAGAAATCCAGCGCCTTGGCCATCGCCAGAGTATGACGTGCCGGGCTGGTGACATCGCCGAAATGGCCCAGCGTCACATCGTTGTCACGGGCGTAGGCGGCCAGTTCTTCCATCGTCGAATAGGGCGCATCGCCAGGGGCGGCCAGGACAAATGGATAGCTCAGGAAGATGCCCACCGGCTCGAACGGGTTGCCCTCCAGCGGGGGGATGCCGATGTAGGGTCCGACCATCGGCACGTCGATGACAAAGGACCCGATGGTGTAACCATCCGCAGGGGCCAGCGCCACCTCGACCGCGCCGGGGAACGGGCCACCGCCGCCGCCGGGCTTGTTCACTACCGCCGCGGGCACATCGTATTTCTTCTGCAGGTCATCCGCGATCATCCGCGTCAGGATGTCCTCAAGGTCGCCGGGCGGCCAGGGCACGATGAATTCGACGGGCTTTTCGGGATATTCGGCAGCAGCGGCAAGTGGCAGCGCCGAAACAAGAGCGGCAAGACTGATCTGTGCAAGTTTGTTCATGTTCTGGTTTCCCTGTTGTCTGTTTCTCCCGATTCCGGGAGTTTTCTTCTTGGTCTTCGACTTCGCTTTCTTGCCTCACCCTCGTTCCCGACCCGATAGGAACACGGGCCGGGGTCGGGGAGAAGGATCGTCAGGATGGCCGGGCCACCGCAGTCATGTCTCTGCCTCATAGCGGGCGCAGGCCTTGGTCAGCGCCGCGATGATGATGTCGATCTCCGGCTCTTCGATGACCAGCGGCGGGGACAGGATGATGACATTGCCCGCAGGGCGGACAATTGCGCCCTCTTCCCGCGCATAGGTCGCGATCCGTTCGACCACACCGGTGCCGGGGTCCATCGGCGTGCGCGCGCCCTTGTCAGAGACGAAATCCAGACCCACCATCAGGCCCTTGCCACGCACTTCGCCGACAACCGATGACGTGTCGGCCAGGGGGCGCAATCCGTCGATCAGCCGTTTGCCCATGCGGGCCGCATTGCCCGGCAGATCCTCTTTCTCGACAATATCGAGACAGGCCAGCGCGGCGGCACAGCCAACCGGATGACCGGACGACGTGAACCCGTGCATGATCATGCCCTCGGGGCTGAACTCCTTGTACCAGGCATCCGCCACCCGTTTGTTCAGCGTCGTGGCCCCCAGCGGCACATAGCCCGACGAAATCCCCTTGGCGAGACACATGATATCGGGCTTCACCCCCCAGCCCCGCGCGCCGAACATGGCACCGGAGCGGCCAAAGCCGGTGACGACCTCGTCTGAAATGAGCAGGATCCCGTATTTGTCACACAACTCGCGCAGCGCGGGCCAGAACGACGCGGGCGGCACGATGACGCCCCCCGCCCCCTGCACCGGTTCCGCGATAAAGGCGGCAATTGTATGCCCGCCCTGGAACATGATCGTGCGTTCGATCTGCGTGATGACGGCCTCGGCCAGCGTGTCGGGATCTTCGGAATAGGGATTGCGATAGGTCCAGGGGCTGTCGATCTGAAAACAGCCCGACAACAGCGGTTCATAGGCGCTGCGGTAATAGCCGTTGCCGTTCACCGACACCCCGCCGAAATGCACGCCGTGATAACCCTGTTTGAGAGATATGAACTTGGTCCGCTGCGGCTGCCCTTCAAGCTGCCAGTACTGGCGGGCCAGCTTCAGCGCAGTTTCCACCGCATCCGACCCGTTGGCCGAAAACATCACCTTGGCCACGTCCTCTTCGGCGGCCATCTCGCAGATCTTGGCCGACAGTTCGATCGACGGCGGCGTGGCCGTGCCCGCGAAGGAGGAATAATAGCTGATCTTGTCCATCTGCTCGGTGATGGCGGCTTTCACCTCCGCCCGGTTGTGGCCTACGTTCACGTTCCACAGACCGCCCAGACCATCGACCAGCCGGTCGCCGTCGATATCCGTCACATAACAGCCATCGCCATGGGTGATGATCTGCGGCGGGTTCTCGGCGCTCATGATCGGGTGGATCATCGGATGAAACTGATGACGTGTGTTCTGTTCCCGCAGGAAATTCTCGTTGTCGCGCATTGCGCCTTCCCCCAGTCTGCGCAGCGAAGCTTCCGAGGCTTTGCCGCCGGTTCATGCCAAGGCTCCCTTGGTCGTAGCTGAGAGACAAAGTTGCGGGTTGGCCTCCCCCAATCCATTACGTTGAGCGCCAAAAATCTGATAATTTACGCCAAACCTGATAGGCTGGCCCGATGAAATCCGATTCCGCCGCCCCGCCCGCGGGCTTCTCCTCTGTCCGCGCGTGTTTCCTGACAGCCGTTGTTTCCCGGTTCGAGGCGACCGGCACGAACGCCCACACCCTGTTGAACCGGACCGGAATCACGCTGGCGCAATTGAACGACCCCTACGGCGCAATTCCCCTGCCGCAATTCATCGAATTTCTGGAAGCCGCAGCAGTCGAAACCGGGGACGACGCGATCGGCGTGCGCATCGGGTCGCAGCTGACTGCCAGCGATATGGGCCCCATCGGCATCGTATTGGCCCTGTCGGGAAACATCGAAACCGGCATCAGCCGGTTTGCAAGCTACGCCAACGCCCTCCAGGACGGGGCAGAGACCCAATGGCTTTTGCAGGACGACCTGTGGGTCTTTACCTATCGGTTGCGGTATTCGAACATATGGCCCCGGCGGCAGGATGCGGAATGCTCTTTGGTGTCGCTGGTGCAGGTCGTGCGCGACAATTTCAAACCCAGCTGGTCCCCGCAAGAGGTTCATTTCGAACACAGCGCCCCCGCGGACCCCCGGCCCCTGGAACGGTTCTTTCGGTGCCCGATCCGGTTTTCCCAGCCGTTCAACCGGTTCATCGCCGACAGGGAGGCCTGCCTGTCCAATATCAGGACAGAGGATACGGCCCTGCTTGACGCCCTGCAGCGCCATGTCGAGGATATCATCGGCGCGGGCGCGCCGGTCCGGGATATCAGCGGTTCGGTGACGGCGGTCATCAACGCCAGCCTCGGCATATCCCCCGTCACGATCAACCACGCCGCCCGCGCGCTGTCGGTCTCCCCCCGCAGTCTGCAAAGACACCTGCAGGAAGAAGGCACCAGTTTTCGCGCCTTGCTTGAGACCACGCGCCGGGAACGCGCGCAGATGTTGCTATCGCAACCACGCGCAAAGGTCGCCCGCGTGGCCGAAGCTCTGGGCTACGCCGACGCAACCGCGTTCTGGCGCGCCTGGCACAAGTGGACCGGAACCGCCCCCACAGACTACATGAAAGACGATAATCGGTGACGGCGTTCAGGTCGGGGCGCCGACCACGCCCGCATCTTCCAGCTGTTCCCGATCGGGAAGGTCCCGCAAGCTTTCAAGATCGAAGGCGATCAGGAAGGTTTCCGTCGTCACGAACGTATAGGGCGCCCCGCGCCGGGGCGACCGCGGGCCGGTCCCGATCAGGTCGCGCGCATGCAGCCGCCCAATGAGGTCGCGACCGATCTCCTTGCCGAAGATATCCTTGAGCCCGTCGCGCGTGATCGGCTGGTGGTAGGCAATCGCGGCAAGCACGGCGACATCGAATTCGTTCAGGTCCAGCACCTGATCGTCGACATCCGCCGCGGCATGGATCGCGGGCGCATAGGCCGGTCGCGTCCGGAAAAACCACCCGCTGTCCGCGCTTGCGATTTCGAATGCGCGCCCCTCCAGATCGGCGGCAAGGTCTTCGATCAGCAGATCCACCGACACCCCCTGCCCCACCACACGCGCCAGATCGTCCCGCGGAACCGGCGTGGCGCTGGCGAAGAGAACCGCCTCGATCCGGCGCATCCATTCCCGCCAGCGCAGTTCCGGCGGCAGCTCTGCCAGGTCGCGGTCCAGCTTGGCGTCGGGGCGCTCCTTTCCCATCGGCTAGACCCCGTACAACCGATAGGTGTCGCGGCCCGTCAGTTCACGCACCGCAGCCAGATCGACCAAGCGGTCGCACAGCCGACGCGCGGCCCGGTCCGGCAGTGGCAGGGCCGCCGGCGCGACCGCATCACGGCTGAGGAACATCAAGACGGCATCGCCTGCCCCCTTGGCGCGAAGTTTGGGCGCAACCAACTTCAGACGCGCCGCCCGACGTGCCACATCGACGGCCAGACGCTGCCCCTCGACCGCCGATGCGACAACCGCGCGATGGCAGGCGAGGCGCAGGTCGTCCCCGCTCTTGCGCAGGTCGGCGCGCTTCAGACCTGCCGCCAGCAGCGGCACCAGGTGATCCCATCCCAACGCCTTTGACAGAGCCGCATCCGCCAGGACAAGCCCCGCGACCTCGGCCCGCGGGGCCTCGGTCAAAACAGTCTCTAGCACGGCTGCGGCGCGGTTGACCGGACTGCCCCGCCCTGCCCCAAGCCAACCCGCGATCCCCCCGGCCTCCAGATCGGGGAACGCCCGGCAGAGCGCCTTTACCGAAACCGGACGCGCCACAGCGCGACGCCACGCCAGATAGACGTCGCCTGCCGGTCCGGGCAAATCGCCGGGGCGCAAGAGGTGCACCGCGTCACGCAGCTCCGCCGCGCGTTCGGGGCGTCCGGCAAAGCCCAGACACGCCTCCGCCGCGCGCAGCGACAGCCGATCCCGCAACAAGGCGTGGGGCAGATCGGGGCGCATCACCACGATATGCAGCTGTGACAGCGCAGCACCTGACAAAAACGCCACATCTTCGGGGTTTTCCACCCGCGCGGACGTGACCCAAGCGGGCATCCGGGGTATCGTATCCGGGTCTGATGTAGGCGCAGGGCGGGCTGAGGTCATGGCGGCAGGCTACATCAGTACGGCGCTTTCTGCCAGAGATTTTCGGCCAAACCGCCGCGCCTTGCCGGAACGTCTTATGTCCGATAAATGCCGCCGCCAGACTCTTCTCACGGCCGCGCCCAGGCGGGCGCATCCGCTTCGAATTCATGATAGCTGATGCGCAGGCCCGGATCGTCGTCAAGGCACTGCGCATTGATCGGAAAGGCGCTCTCGGGCGAAAGCGGCTCGCCCAGCGACGTGCCGCAGATCCGGCAGAACGACCGGACATAGCCACTGCCCGGCGGCGGCGCGAGGGTCTCCAGCGTCTCCCTGCCCTGCGTCAGCCTGAACTGCGCGCGGGTGACGAAGACAGAGGTTGAAGTGCCCAGCTTGCGACACCGCGAGCAATGGCAGCTCCCCATCCCCTTGGGTTGCCCCTCGATCACGAACGCCACCGCGCCGCACAGACAGCTTCCCCTGATTTCCATGCTCATCTCCATTTCCTGTTGAGTACAAAGCCAGTCTAGCGGCACCATGCTGACAGCGTGGTGGCAGCATCCTGTCACTATGCTGCCCCTGCCGTTAAAAGGAGCCCCAATGCGCCGCGCCGACCGTCTGTTCGAAATCATCGAAATCCTGCGACGCGCCCGCGGGCCGATCGCCGCCAGCCGCATCGCCGCCGAGCTTGAAGTGTCGCGCCGGACCGTCTACCGCGACATCGCCGCGCTGATGGCGCAACGGGTGCCGATCACCGGGGAGGCCGGTGTGGGCTATGTGCTGGAGGGCGGTTTTCACATGCCCCCGCTGATGCTCAAGGCCGAGGAGATCGAGGCGGCGGTGCTGGGCGCGCAATGGGTCCGGACCCGCGGGGACCCTGGCCTGGCCCGCGCTGCAGAGGCGTTGCTGGCCCGGCTCGAAGCGGTCGCGCCACCGGAAACGCGGACCTTCTTCTATCAGCCCGCGACCGATGTGGCCCCGGTGCCGCCGCCCGCCGAGACGCTGGATGCCACCGCGATCCGCGATGCCATCCGGGGCCGGGCCAAGATCGCCATGACCTATCGCGACGAACAGGGGCGCGAAACCCGCCGCACTGTCTGGCCGATCCTGCTGGGCTATCGCGATGCGGGCCGCATTCTGGCCGCCTGGTGCGAGCTGCGCGGTGCCTTCCGGTACTTTCGGACCGAGCGGATGCTGACAGCCGAGATCCTGACCCAGACCTTTCCGCAGTCGGTGGATCGCCTGCGCAGGGACTGGCGGGATCAGATGAATGCCGACCGCGCCCGATACCGCGCCGACATCTGACCGGCGCGCCACCCTGCCCTAACCTGCGGATTAGAGACTGCGCCGCAAGGGCGCCCGACCACGCCTGCCCTGATGGACGTCGAAGATGCATTCTGCGAGGGTTTTTGCAGCCCGATCAGCGCAAAAAATGAGAATTTCGTATAACCATTTGAAATATCTATAGATTAACGCCCCTGTCCCCGCGGGGACAGAGGCCAGGACGACCTTCAGCCCTCGTCCAGCGCGGTCAGGAATGCATCGACCGCAGCTTCCAGACGCTTGCGCTCGACGCCGCTGAAGTCACGCTCCAGCTTGAGCTCCACGCGTCCGTCGGCCACCGTGCACTTCGCCTCGCCCTCGGGCCGGTTGAGGCGAAAGGTGGTCTTGGCCTGCCGCGCGGGCGGACGGCGGACCTTGCCCTTGGCGGTGCGCACAACGCGCGCCAGAAAGGCGGACAGAACCGCCTGCTCATCCTCGGCGGTGCGGCCTTCCTCTTCTGCCAGCATCTCCCGCAGCAGCTTGGCCCCGCCGGGATGCTCGTCCAGCTTCTTGACCACCGACAGGCCGGTCGCCCGCGGGATCGCGTCGATGAATTTCAGCGCCCCATCGGCGGCCACCAACAGGCGGACGAAATGCTTGATGTAGTTCCGCTTCTGCCGCGCGGCGGATGCATAGAGCAGCTCGACCGCTTCGTCATAGGTTTGCACATTGGGGTCCTGCAGATGATAGTTCAGCGCAAGCTGCGCCATCTCGCCAAAGGACACCCCCCGCCGGACCATGTTTTCGTCCACCATCCGCCGGTAGAGACGCAGCATATCCTCGCCCCGCGCGTTGATCCCCGCGGGGATACGGGCAAAGCGGTCATCGCCGGTTTCCTCGAACAATTCGCGATAGGCCGTGACCCGCCGGAACCCCTGGATCAGCTCGTAGTCATCGCCCACCGGCTCCACCCGGATCGGATTCGATAGGCCGATCTCGCGGATCGAATTCTTCAACTCCTCGATCTCGGGGTCGCGGCCCGGCACGCGGTCCCGGGTCAGCTTGCCGGTCAGGACCCTCTCCAGCGGGATCATGTCGGTGATCAGCCCTGCCCGTTTGAGCCGGACATGTTCATGCGCCAGCGCATCGTTCTCCGCCCGGATCGCGGCCTCTGCCGACTGCCGGCTGGCCAGCGCCTCCGCATTCTCGGAAATCGCGGAGGCCATCGGCCCGCGCCGCGCTTCCGTCCCCGCGGGGACATCGGCGGGCGGGTCGATTTCCACGTCGTCAAAGTTGATGTCGAATACGCGTTTCTTCTTGCTCATGCCTCATCCTCCAGTTGGTCCCAGGCGGCAATCAGGTGGCCCTTGAATTCGTCATAGGCCTGGTCGAACGATGTTCGCGCCCGACGCCAGGTTTCGCGTGTCATGTCGCGATAATCCGTCTCGTAGATGGATGACAGGAAACGGCCGGATTGCTCGACCGCGCGGGTCATCTCGATTGGATGTTGGGCCAGTCTGTCGCCAAAAACCTTGCCGAATGCCTGCTGCATCGCGCGGTGCAATTCGTTGTTGCTTTCGAACCGGGTCAGCAGGAAGCGGACATCGGAGAACACCTTGGGCAAGGACAGCGTCCCCGCGGGGACAGAGCTGCCGAACCGCTCCAGGTCTTCCAGCGCCTCGGCCAGCTGCCCGATAAAGGACGTGGTGGAATCGTATTCCCAATACCCCGGGCCGGAGGGGATATAGAGCACGTCGGCGGCAAAGACCGCGTTCATGGACTGATAGCCGATGGCGGGCGGGCAGTCGAAAAGGATCAGATCGTAGGCGTCGTTCGGAAGGCTGTCGAGGTAACGTGACACCGCGGCAAAGAACGACCATTCGGGATTGAGATGCCGGTATTGCGCGCTGGCGAATTCAACGAACGCCGCATTCGCGCAGGAGGGCAGGGCGTCGATCGTCGGCCAGTTCGTCGGCTTGATGAAGTCGGTGACGCGCAGCTCGGCCAGGCCCATGTCGGTGATCGCGGCGGGCAGTTTGCGGCGGGGCAGGGCGGTGCCTGTCTCCGCCCCCTGGGTGGCGGCATTCATCCGCTCGGTCTCGCGGATCAGGTCGCGCGCCATGACGCCCCAGACGGTGAATTCCTCGCTCACGTCATTAAGGCCCATGGAATGGCTCAGCGTGGCCTGCGGGTCAAAGTCCACGACCAGCACGCGGTAGCCGTCCAGCGCCGCGGCATGGGCAAAGTGCAGCGCCACGGTGGATTTGCCCGCACCGCCCTTGAAGTTCGCGATGGCCGCGCGGATGGCGCGCTTGCCCGCCGGTCTTTTCGGCATCAGCGATTTGCGGTTCACCTTCAGCCTGCGCCGCAGTTCGTTGATTTCTGCCAGCGTATACCAGTGCTGGCGACCTTCTTCTTCGGTGGTGCCCTGCGGCAGCGACGGGTCCGCGGCCAGCCGTCCGCGCAGGGTGGACTGGTTGACCTTGAAGATCAGCTCCGCGACCTCCCAGCTGGAAAACCGGCGCAGCGTCTTTTCGTTTTCCGGCGAGAAGGTCTGCTGACGGATGAAACCCTGCATCTTGAGCGATTGCGCCTGCAACCGGGCCAGATCATGGTGTGTGAACATAAGTGCCTCTTTTTCCGTTCTTTTTTGCCTGTTGTCCCCGCGGGGACAGTTTTGTGCCCGCAGATCTTCCCCTCGACCGGACGCAAATTCCCATGTTTTTCCGATTTACGCCGAATTGGCGAAAGAAGTAAATTACAATAATATGCGCCCCAATCAGAAAGCCTTGGGTTTTCATGATTCGGAGGGGCGCATGCCCCGGCAAGCCGATCTGCCGCCGGATTGCGGGACATGCTTTCCAGGATCAGAGCCGAATAGGGGACAAAACCGCCTGATTAAGTGACGCCCTGGCTGTCCCCCAATACCTTTAATACCAGGATATTCTTTTTCATCAGGTTTGAAATTCCCGAGGTCGGACCGGAGGTCTTGACAGAATCGACGCTTTGGACGCAAATCAAAGGACGGATCGGAAAAGCGTTGAGTTTCTTCACCTGGCGCTTTATCAATGACCCAAAGGGGCAACAGACCCCGAAGATTCGAGGCGGCAAGGGATGGCTACATCCCGGTACAGAGGCAGGGCAGCAGGATGCTCCAGAAACGCTTGGCGGGGCCCGGTGCGGCCACGCGCAAATATGACCTGATCACCGCGCTTGGGGCGCACGCGCTGTCTTTGGACAAACATGATCAGCGGCTGATACTGCGGCTGATCACGCTGCTGACGGCCCGCTACAACTGGGGGCGTGACGAATTGTGTATCGGCCAGCGCGAGATTGCCCAGCTTTGGTCGTGCAACGAACGCACCGTCAAACGCGAGATGGCCAAGCTGCGCGGTCTGGGCTGGTTTCGGGTCAAACGGCAGGGCGCGCGGGGCAGGGTGACGACCTACGGTCTGGATGCCGACGCGATGCTCACCGCGACACGTGGCATCTGGCCCGCGATAGGCTCTGATTTCGAAGTTCGGCTCGATGCGGGCAGCGCGGCCCCTGAGGCGGAAAAGGTCGTGCCATTCCCCAGGGCCGATGCGGCAACCCCACCGGACATGGGGGCGGGCGACGAATGGGCGCTGGCGCAGGCGGTGCTGTACCAGCAGGACAAGGGGCAGTTCGGCGCCTGGCTGCGCGCATTGGTACGGGTCGGCAGGGCAGGGGGGCGGCTGACCCTGCGCGCGCCCAGCCGGTTTCATGCGGCCTATGTGCAGACCCATCTGTCGCAAACCATACTGACGGCGTGTCAGTCGGTGGACGACAGCGTCGGCAGCGTCGAGGTCATCGCCTGAAAACAGGCTCTAACGCTGACCTTCGCGCAGCGTGTCGATCATCAGCTGGACATTTTCGGGGTCTGCGTCCGGGGTGATCCCGTGACCGAGGTTGAAGATATGCGGCCCGCCTGAAAACGCCTTGACGATGCGCCGCGTCTCGGACACCAGCGCATCACCGCCAGTGACCATGTGGGTCGATTTCAGGTTGCCCTGCACACAGCCGTCCGGCTGTACCTGGGCGGCGGCCCATTCTGCCGTCACACCGTCGTCAATGGCGATGCATTCCGCCCCGATTGCCTTGTGCGCGCCATCGTACCGGGTGCCGGCGCCACGCGGAAAGGCGATGACGGGCACGCCGGGGTGCATGTCGTGCAGCGCCTCTGTGATCCGGCGCATCGGCGTCAGCGAAAAGGCATCGAAATCGTCGCCCTGCAACGACCCGGCCCAGCTGTCAAAGATCTTGACCACCTCTGCCCCCGCCTTGATCTGCTCGGAGAGGTACAGGATCGTCGCCTCGGTGATCTTGTCGATAAGTGTCTCGAACGCGGGGCGATCGCGGGTTTTCAACTGATGCGCCGGACCCTGATCCGGCGTGCCGCGACCTGCAATCATATAGGTGGCAACCGTCCAGGGCGCCCCGGCGAAACCGATCAGGGTAGTCTCCTCGGGCAGGCCCTTGGACAGGATCTTGACGGTCTCGTAGATCGGGCTGAGCTTGTCGTGGATGGCCTCTGCCGGTTTCAGCGCCTCGACCTCCGCGCGGGTGGTGACGGTCGACAGGCGCGGCCCCTCACCGGTGACGAACCACAGATCGGCCCCCAGCGCCTGCGGCACCAGCAGGATGTCCGCAAAGAGGATCGCGGCGTCGAACCCGTAGCGGCGGATCGGCTGAAACGTGACCTCTGCCGCGAGGTCGGGATTGTAGCACAGGGACAGGAAATCGCCTGCCTGCGCACGGGTCGCCTTGTACTCGGGCAGGTAGCGCCCCGCCTGGCGCATCATCCAGACCGGCGGCACCGGCAGTGTTTCACCCGCCAATGCGCGCAGGATGGTTTTGGTGTTGCTCATGGGGGTGCTCTTTGCTGGAAATGTTTGAGGTATCATGCTGTTCAGGGGTGCGAATACAGGAGTTGTCAGTCCGGGTCCACAGCGGTACCAGTGAGCATGACCCAGACCTTGCCCACCCCGCTGAACCCTCTGAAGATCGGAACCCGTGGGTCGCCGCTGGCGCTCGCGCAGGCGGAGGAGACCCGCGAAAGGCTGGCGCGTGCGTTCGAATTGCCGCTTGAGGCCTTTACCATCGTGGTGATCAAGACCACCGGCGACCGGATCATCGACCGCCCGTTGAAGGAGATCGGCGGCAAGGGGCTGTTCACCCGCGAGATCGAGGCGGAACTGCTGTCAGGCGGCATCGACATCGCCGTGCATTCGATGAAGGACATGCCGACGATTCAGCCCGACGGGCTGGTGCTGGACACCTACCTGCCGCGCGAGGATGTGCGCGACGCCTTCATCTCGCCCAACGCCAGGGGATTGGCGGACCTGCCCGAGGGCACGGTTGTCGGCACCTCCAGCCTGCGGCGGCGTGCGCAGCTGAAACTGCGGCGGCCCGATCTGGAGGTGGTGGAGTTTCGCGGCAACCTGCAGACCCGGCTGATGAAGCTGGAGCAGGGGGTGGCGGCGGCGACCTTCCTGGCCATGGCGGGGCTGAACCGGTTGCGGATGATGGACGACGTGCCCGCCACCGCGATCGACGCGGAAACGATGCTGCCCGCCGTGGCGCAGGGTGCCATCGGGATCGAGCGGCGGATCGACGATAGCCGCGTGGCCGAGATGCTGGAGGCGGTGCATGACGCCACGACCGGCCAGCGGCTGGCGGCGGAGCGTGCGTTTCTGCTGGAACTCGACGGCTCTTGCGAGACGCCCATCGCGGGACTTGCGATGCTGGAGGGCGGGACCCTGCACCTTCGCGGTGAGGTGCTGCGCCCTGACGGGTCAGAGGCGTTGGACGACGCCACAAGCTGCCCGGTCGAGGACGGCGCCCAAGCGGGTCACGACATGGCGCGCAGGTTGCTGGAGCGCGCCGGCGCGGGATTCTTCGACTGGCGCGGGTAGGGCGCAGCCGTCGCGTTGACCGTGCGGGAACAATGCAGCGGTCGCACCGTGCCGTATTTGCGACGCTCAATCCGCCCGGACCCTGAGCATGTCGAGTACTGAAACCGCCTTGTCAGGGTCGAACGTGTCTCGCAGTCCGATCAGGACCAGCTGGCATCCGGAGACCGGGGCACTGTCGGCGCGCGAAAGCGTTGCGCGGGTGCCGGAGAGTTGAAAGAGCATCGGATCCGTCTGCCCGCGAAACCTTACGAAACCTTTGGCCCGCAAAAGCGACGGGGCGAGCGTTCCCATCACGGACTGGAAGGCGTCAAGCGCCAGGGGGGCGTCGTGTTCCCATTCCACATGGACAAAGCGATCGTCGGAAATCGGGCGCGCGGCACGCGTCCGGCGCGATGCGACTGGCAGACCGAGCAGGGCCGAGAGGGGCAGCCCGTCGGAGATATCCAGAAGCGGTTGCTTGAAGCTGGCGGCCAGCTTCGACCGCAGGGCAGGGAGCGTCTTTGCCTCCGCGATGTCTGTCTTGGCGAGCATGAGCACGTCAGAGCCGCCGAGTTGGGCCTGCCAGAGAGGATCGTCCTGACGGTGCGGGGCATCGGTGGCGTCGACCACGCACACCACGGTCTGCAGCTGTGCGGACTGCCAGATCGCCGGATCGGTCAGGGACTGAATGATGCCAGAGGGGTCGGCGACGCCGCTGGCTTCGACGGTGATCAGCTGGGGCGGGGGGGATTGACGCAGCACGATCCTGAGCGTGCGCAGCAGATCGCCTTGCAATGAACAACAGATGCAACCGTTCCTGAGGCCGACCACGCCATCGACGGATGGGCCAATCAACGCCGCGTCGATGTTGATGGCGCCAAAGTCGTTGACGATGGCGGCGATGCGCAGCCCGTGATCGGACTGCAGAAGCGCGTTGATCAATGATGTCTTTCCCGCGCCGAGAAAGCCGGTGATCACCAGTACCGGAACGCTCATGCGGGGGCGCGGCGGATCGGTTGGCCGGGGGCCGCGCCGGTCAGCAGGTTGCCGTCCGAGATCACAGCCGTTCCGTTGACCAGAAGATGGCGAACGCCTTCGGACGCGCGGTTCATCTGTGTGAAGGTGGCGCGGTCCTGCAGCGTGTCGAAATCGAAGATCGTGATGTCCGCGTCACATCCTTCCTGCAGGCGCGCCTTGCGTTTCATCTGGGGTGCGCATTCTTCGATCACCCGCGCGGGCAGGATGGTGCATTTCGCCAGCCCTTCCATCAGCGGCACGATCCCGCGGTCCCGGACATAGCTGGCCAGAAAGCGGGTGAAGGTCGCGGAGGAACGCGGATGCGCCGAAAGCCGGTCTGGCAGCGGCCAGTCGAGCCCTTCGTAGATGCGGCCGTCTTCCTCGATCCAGGGCATGGCGTCGGATGCGATTGACCCGCCCGGATAGGTGACCGAGAGGTCGAGCAGTCGGCGGTGTTCCTCGTTCACCTCGACATCCAGAAAATGCCACATCACGAGATCGGCGGGCGCTTTCTCGCGTGCCCTTTCGATATCCTCGCGGCCGGTAAAGCGGTGGTGGTTGTGCACCAGTTCGACGGCGGAATAATCGCTGCCGGTCCGTTTGGTGAAGTCGGGGTCGCGAAAGAACCCGGCGCTGACCACGGTAGAGCCTGTGCCGTAGGGATAGGCCTCGGTCGTGACGGGCAGACCCTGTTCCTGCGCTTTTGCCACCAGTTGCGTCACCCTTTCGATGTCCATCAGGGACGTCGAATTTAGGTGACAGATATGCATATGCGCGCCGGTGGCCCCTGCAAGCCCGATCAGCCGCACGTAACTGTCGACCGAGCTTTGCGGGTCGATATTGCTGAGATAGGCGATATGGGTGAAGGTTGGCGTGCCGTATTCGAATGCCAGGTCACAGATTTCGGTCATTTCCTTGACCCCTGCGCCGGGGGCGTAGCCATTGGGGATGCCGATGCCGATGGCGCCTTCTTCCAGTCCTTGCCGGACATGCGCGACGATGGCGGCCGTCTGATCTGCATCCGCCGCATCGAGCGACCAGCGCATATCGTCGGCACCGGCACCCATCTGGTCGATGGGGTGAAGGTCTGCATTCAGATCAATCGCCCCCATCGCCGCCTTGCGCCCGAAAATCCACGCAGCTGCGGTGCCGTAGTTCAGCGCACGGGGGATGCCCGCTTGCCTTTCGTACCATCCCGAGACGGGGAGCGCGCCGACCTCGAGCTCAAGCGAGGTCGTCACGCCGTCGAAGGCTTGCATCCGGTCTGCGGCGACCGATTGGCCATGGGCGTGAATATCGACAAAACCGGGTGCCACGATCAGACCCGTCGCGTCGATTTCGCGCGCACCGGTTTGCGAAACCTCGCCGACCTGGATGATCCGCGTTCCCTTGATCGCCACGTCACAGATCTGATCGAAACCAGTTTCGGGGTCCATGACGCGGCCCTGACGGATCACGATGTCCGGGGTATCTGGCATTCCGGTCTCCTGTTCATGCGAAGGGGTTGTCCACCCTGGGCCAATAGTTCCCGTCCCGCCTGGTCAGCGGCAGGTTGGCGAAATCGGGGGTGATCGCACCCGGGGTGCCAAGGTGGATGACCTCGGCCGCGATGGGTGCGAACCCGTCATAGAAGTGCTGCGAAGATTTCACGATCACGTATTTCATCGCCGACAGGTCAATCCCGAGGTTCTCGAACGCCTCTGGATGAAAAGTCTGCGTGCGGCGGGTGTTCAGCACCAGATGCACCCCCTCGGTTTCGAGCCAGACGCAATCGCCCATGTTCATCGCGGCCTTCCCCAGATGTTGCAGGGCATCATGGACGATGCCGCGCACGGTGACTGTCAGATCCACGGGGTCCCCGGACATCGGCCCGATCTTTCCGCCCACGCGCACATCCATGACGGCCCCGACACCTGCGTCGATACACATGCCCACAAGCACCGGATCCCAGAACGTGCCGATGGCCACGTCGCGCAGGCCCCGGTCCAGAACCGCCTTCAGCACGAATGTGGAATCCGATGGCGCCCCGCCGCCCGCGTTGTCCGCGAAATCGGCCAGCACGATGGGTGCCGCGTCTGATGCAACGGCGCGGTCCAGCCCTTCGTCCATTGCGGGGAACCGGCGCAGATCATCGCGCATATCCCAAAGCTCCTGACCCAGCGCCTTTGCGCGGTCTGCGGCAAGCGCGGCATCGCCGTCGGTAATGACGAGCGTCCGCGTGCCGCAGCGCGGGCTGTCGCCCCAGGGAAAGCCATGCGCCAGCGAAACCGACAGAACGCCGTCCTTGCCCTCCATCGCGCTCATCCGGTCGACGTAGCCGCGCATGGGTTCGAACGGAGTGTGGTACATGGCCATCATACGGCAGTCATGGTCCCGCATGACCGGATCGGTCTTGCCAGCCGCCGCATCGGCGCAGATGGTGAACAGCTCTTCGGCGCGTTCGGTCACGTCGATGTGGGGATATTCCTTGTAGCAGATGATGGCCGTCGCGTTCTCCATCATCGCGTCGGTCAGGTGACAATGCGGGTCGATTTCCAGCCCCACCTTGGCGTCACGCCCGACGATGGCGCGCACCCGGCCCAGCATATCGCCTTCGCAATCGTCGTAACCTTGCGCGATCATGGCGCCGTGCATCGACAGCAAAACCACATCCACCGGCATGGCGGCTTTCAGATCGTTCAGGATGTCGTCGCGCATGTCCTCATAGACGTGGCGCACCGTGGGTCCTGCGGGCTGTGCGTAGGTGGACAGGCTTTCGACAACCTCCCATTCCAGCGCCTCGGCACGTTGCCGCCAGACCGTGACGGCGGCGGCATAAAGACCCGCACCGCCGCGTGAGGCCTCCTTGGTGTGCAGATGTTCCCTGAACCCGCTCCAGCCTGTGGGGATGGGAGAAAAGGAATTGGTTTCGGTCGCCAGCGACGCCATGAAGAGTTTCATCGGGTGTCTTTCAGTTCGGCAAGGGCGCGGGCGATTTCAGCCAGCACATGCACAAGGATGAGGATAAAGGCGAGGGGGATCGCGATCCCGAAAACCACCATTGGCAGATCCATCGTTTCGGTCTGCCGCCCGGCCAACCGTGCAAGATATCCCCGCGCGGGATTGGCCCCCGGGCCAAGAAAACTGAACCACAGGATCGGCAGGATAAAGCAAAGCACCCCAAGTGCCCGTATCAGAGTGGCGATCAGCCCGCGTGTGCCCGTGGTATTCAGGGCCTCGGGAAACAGCGTCGGATCGCTGCGGAAGCGAAAGGCACAGGTCGCGCCCAGCAATCCGCCCCAGACCATCGAGAAACGGGCAAGTTCCTCGGTCCAGACGGGTGGCTGGTTCAGAAGATAGCGGGCGATGACCTGCCAGCCGGCGGCAAAGAGCATGACCGCGACCGCGATGGCGGCACCAAGCAGTGCTGCACGGTTCAGCCCCGCGGACAGCCGGTCCAGCATCTGTGCCATCGCCCGCATTCGATCAGCGCCCGACCGCTGCGTTCCAGGCGTCAAGCGCGCCTTCGGGCATGTCCGTCGACTCGTAGATCGACTGGCTCGCCTCGCGGAATTTCTGGCGTTCCTCGGGGCTCAGTTCGATCACCTCGATTCCCGCGTCCTGCAACTGCTTGAGGACCTCGGTGTCGTCCGAGACCAGCTTTCGGTTGGCGGCATGTGCTGCATCGACCGCCTCCTGCACGGTTGTACGCTCCTCGTCGGAGAGGCCCTGATACCAATCCTCGGACGCGATCGCGACGCGGACAGAGGGGCTCATCCTGGCGTTGGTAAAGTAGTTGATGAAGGACGTATGCCCGTAGGTCAGCGGTACGAAAGCCGGGTTGATGTAGCCGCCCGCAACCCCGGTTTGCAGCGCGTTGGGCACTTCGGACCAGGATACGATGGTGCCCTTGGCCCCCCAGTTTTCGAAGGTGTTGATCTGCACCTCGTCTAGCGCCCGCATCCGAACGCCGGCCAGGTCGTCGAATGTGCGGATCGGCGTTTCAGTGGTAAAGATGCCGGTAGGGGTGCCGGTATAGACAATATCAAGCACGCGAACGCCTTTTGGCGTGGTTCCGGCGTTGATCTGTTCCAGCATGCCCCCTTCATCGAGGGCGGCATCGAGCTGCTCCATCCCGTCGAAGAAGTAGGGCATCATCGCCCCGTTGATCGTGGCGTCGAGCGTTCCCGCAGACTTTGCATCGGACATCGAAACTTCAAGAAGCCCCTGGCTGACCTGGTCCAGTCGTTCCGCTTCTTCGCCCAGCGAGTTGCGCTCGTATTCCACCGCTTCCATGCCGTTGGCATTCAGGTATTCGCCGAAGGTATGCGCCCACATGTATGTCCCGGATTTTTCCAGATCCGGCGGGCTGTCGAGCGCGATCTTGACCTCGGCCGTTGCGGGCAGTGCCAAGGCCGCGGCAACGAGAGTGGCAGATAGAATTTTCGGCATTTCCATTTTGTTTCCTTCCCATGTTGGTTTGGTCTTGAGTTATCTCCAAAGCCCCAGCGTTCGCGGCAGCCACAGGCTGATCTCGGGCGTGAAAACCAGCACGCCCAGAACGATGATTTCGGCACAGACAAAGGGCATCACCGCGCGGGCAAGTTTCCAGTAGTTCACGCCTGTGACGGTAGAAACGATCAGCAGGCAGCCCCCCAGCGGGGGCGAGACAAGGCCGATGCAGAGGTTGAAACAGATCACGATGCCCAGATGCACGGGGTCTGCGCCGTTCGCCAATGCGACGGGGGCCAACAGCGGCACCAGCAGCGCCAAAGCCACGGGCACGTCCATCACCATGCCCGCAATGATGAACAGCAGGTTCATCACCAGAAGGAAACCGACCGGGCCAAGGCCCAATTGATCGACCAGTCCGGCGATGGCCTGCGGGATGCGTTCCAGCGCGGCAAGATGGCCGAAGGCCGCCACTGCACAGAGGATCATGAAGATCGACCCGGTCAGAATCGCTGTGCGGGAAAAGCTTTCCCACAGGTCGGAAGGGGTCAGCGGCGAATAGAAGAACGCCGCCACGATTGCCGTGAATACCGCGACCGACGCCGCTTCGGTCGGGGTCATCCAGCCCAGCACGATGCCGCCCACGATGATGATAGGCAGACACAGGGCGGGCAGGGCGGCAAAGACCGCCTTGAACAGATTGGGGGCGTCGCCCTTTTCCACGCGGGGATGGTCGTCGCGCCAAGCATAGAACCCATTCACGACGAACAGTGCGGCGGCGAGCAGCAGACCGGGCATGATCCCGGCGACAAAGAGTGCGGCGACCGAGGTTTGCATCAGCGCGCCATAGAAGATCAGAATGATGGAAGGCGGAACGATCGGCCCGATAATGGAGGACGCCGCGGTGATCGCACCGGCGTATTCCGCAGTATAGCCCCGTTCGCGCATGGCGGGCACAAGCGTATTCGACAAGGCCGCCGCATCCGCCACGGCAGAGCCGGAGATACCGGCGAAGAACACGCTCGTCATGATGTTCACATGTCCCAACCCGCCGCGCAGACGTCCGATCAGGGCCATTGACAGGTCAATCAGCGATTTGGTCACGCCGCCCCGGTTCATCAACTCGCCTGCAAGGATGAACAGCGGCATGGCGAGCAGTGAAAACACGCTGATCTGCGAGAAGACCTTTTGCGGCAGGACCGCCAGATACCGGGTATTGTCGGAAATCACAAAGCTGAGCACCGCCGCCCCGCCGATGACATAGGCCAGGGCGAGACCGCAGGCGAGAAACGCCGCCGCGACCAGAGGCACGATCCAGATCACGCGGCTACCGCCAGGCGTCCGGGCGCAACCCGCGACGGATCGAAGCCTGCATCGACCGTTCCGGAGGGCAAGGGTTTGCCCAGGATCATAGAGGCGGCGACTTCCGCTGCGGCAGGGGCTGACTGAATGCCATAGCCGCCTTGGCCCGCCATCCAGAAGAAGCCGTCGGCGACCCCGGAATATCCGATAACGGGCTCCTTGTCGGCCACGAAACTGCGCAACCCCGCCCATTTGTTTTCGATCCGCCTGATATCGAGATTGAAGGCGGTCATGATCCTGTCTGCACAGATTGCCACATCCATTTCGTCGGGCTGGGCATCACATGGCACCGTCGGCGTTTCATCCGCCGGGGAAATCAGCAAGCGGCCCGCATCGGGTTTGAGATAGAAATCCTCCTCGACGTCGACGGTGATCGGCGCATCCCGCCGCGTGAAATTCGCGGGTTCCGCAACCACCATCGCGGTTCGACGCTTGGGGACCAGACCGATATCTTCGGCCCCGGCCAGCCGACCGATCCTGTCGGCCCAGGCCCCTGCCGCGTTCACCACGATGCCTGCGGTCAGGGTGCCCGACGTGCGGGTCTCGATCACCCAATCGCCGCCCTGACGGCTCAGCCCCTCGACCGCGGCGTTGGTTATCACGCGGCCACCCCGCGCGCGAAGCAACCGCAGATATCCCTGATGCAGCGCGGCGACGTCGATGTCCTGGCCGCCCCGGTCCAGCATCCCTGCCGCTGCATATCCGCTGCGCAGAAGGGGCTGGTGGTCCTGCAACCTGGGCGCTGCCAGCTTCTCGACGAGCGTGCCGTCAGAGACCGAAGCGATCAAAGCATCCAGCGCGTCAAGTTGATCTTCGCGCGCGATCATCAGGATGTCGCGAGGGGAAAACAGCGACGCCGTGGCAAAGTCCGCCGGGGTATTGTCAAAGAATGGCCGGGAGGCCCGCGTGAGGGCGCGTACGCCATCGGGACCGTAGCTTGGTGCGAAGACCGCCGCGGACCTGCCCGTGGTGTGGTATCCCGGCTGGTTCTCCATTTCGAGCACGAAAACCCGCAGGGAGGCCGCCAGATGCGCCGCGACCGAGGCGCCCGCGATTCCCGCCCCGATGACGATTGCATCCACTGACTGTCGCTGACCCGGCATTGCGGCCCCTTCGGTCGATTCCCTTTCCTGCAGGCTAGGGAAGTACCTGCCCGATGCAAGAAAAATTTCTCGTATACGAAAATAATTTCCTTTTCTCTGAATCCGGTTTAGATCACTTCCACCAAAACCGGAGACCCAGCTTTCATGACCACAGCTCAGGCGCTCGGCGCGCGGCTCAGGCACTTGCGCAAGTCCAGGCAGATGACGCTCAGCACCCTGGGGGCGCTGTCCGGTGTATCGCTGTCGACGATTTCCAAGATCGAAAACGGAACGCTGTCACCCACGCTGGACAAGGTGCTGCGACTTGCCGACGGGCTGGAAATGTCCATCGGGCAATTGATCGGGGATGAACAAAGCGACTATGACAAGCCGGCACCCAACAGCCGTATGGCGCCTTCGCGGCAGGATGACGGGATCGTCATTGATACCGACAACTACGAATACAAGTACCTGTGTTCGGAACTGAAGAACAAGCGCATGGTGCCCATTCGCGCGCGGATCAAGACGTCCGACATTCACAGGTTCGGCGGTCTTGAAGAGCATGGCGGCGAAGAGTTTCTGATCGTGCTGAAAGGCGTGGTCGAAGTGCACACCGAATTCTACGCGCCCGTGACCCTGCAGAGCGGGGAATGCATCTACCTCGACAGTACGATGGGTCACGCCTATCTGAGCACCGGTGCGGAAGAAGCGGAAGTTATCTGTGTCTGTACCGATCCGCAGCGGCTGCCGTCAGCAGGCTAGGGTCGGTACCGGACGGTCGGCAACGCGTGACTGTCAGGATGCCGCGCCTCGGTTCAGCGAGCGTCAGGCGAGTTTCGACAGCAATTTGCGCAACGTCTCGCCGTTTTTGGAGTCGAGCAGTTCGACCAGGGCGCGGTTCTGGTCCTCGGCGTCCTCGCGGATCTGCAGCATCCTGCGGCGGCCCAGGTTGGTCAACAGCAGGTTGACCTGACGCTGATCCACGGCAGAAATCTGACGATGCACCAGCCCTTCGGATACCATGCGGTCCACCAGTTTGCTCAATGCGGGGGGGTTGAGCAGGGCCCGCCGGGCCAGTTCCCCCATGGTCAGACGCTCGTCGCTGTCCAGGCATTCCATCACGCGCCAGGCGGGGATCTGAAGGCCATGCGCCTTGAGCCGTGCCGCCAGCGAAGTGCTGACCGTGCGATGCGCCGCTTCGAGCGCGTAGGACAAATGTCTTTCGAAAGTCATCGGCTCTTTGGTCATCGGTCCGCCTGGTTGCTCGGCTCTTAAAATAGTTGACTTGGAAACTGGCTTCAATTGGAATGTGAGGGTTGTCATCCTGATCCGGGGAGACGGGCGCTGGGACACAAGAAAGAAGACGCTGCACTGCCCATCGAGCTGGCGGATTTCCGCGCAAGCGGTCTTCTGGCCGCCTCCGGCAGCTTTCGCGTGGCGCTCTTGATCCCCATGTGCGGCTCGGCGGGGATCTGGGCGCCGTCCTGCATTTCCAGCGCACAGGTCGCGGCGGCGGAGCTGAACCGCAAAGACGGGATCGGCGGGCGGCGGGTTCAGTTGATCATGATAGACGCCGCCGTCGAGGCGGATGAGCCGATCGAAGAGACGGTGAACGACCTGATCGAGTTGAACGCCATCGACGCCATCGTGGGCATGCACCTGAGCGCGGTGCGCCAACGGCTGTCCAAGGTGGTGCGCCAGCGCATCCCCTATATC
Source organism: Sulfitobacter sp. THAF37 (assembly GCF_009363555.1). Taxonomy (NCBI): domain Bacteria; kingdom Pseudomonadati; phylum Pseudomonadota; class Alphaproteobacteria; order Rhodobacterales; family Roseobacteraceae; genus Sulfitobacter; species Sulfitobacter sp. THAF37. The sequence continues at coordinate 47,716 of NZ_CP045377.1, read as the reverse complement.
TACACACCGCTTTACGAGGGCGGAGAGACGACGCCGGGCCTGTTCGCCATCGGCGAGACGCCGGCGGTACAGCTGGCCCCGGCAATGGCGGCGCTGCAGGCCAAGTACCGGCCGCGCAGCTGGGCGATGGTGGGCAACGATTATGTCTGGCCACGCAGTTCGCATTCGCTGGCCAAGAGCTTTCTCAAGTCGGCAGGTGTCGACCTGGCGATGGAGTGTTACGTCCCTTTCGGTTTGCCCAGCCTGTCGGGTCTGGTGGACCGGGTCGAAGCCTCGGGCGCGGAGGCGGTGCTGGTGTCGCTGGTGGGGCAGGATGCCGTGAATTTCAATCGTCAGTTCGGCAGGCGCGGGCTGCACCGCAAGGCGGTGCGTCTGTCCTGCGCGCTGGAGGAAAACGGGCTGATGGCTTGCGGGAGGGGCAATCTGGAACGGATGTTTTCCGTCTCGTCCTATTTCGGGTCGATCACGACAGACGCGAATGCCGGTTTCAAGGAGCGGTATTTCGGGCTGCATGGCGATGCCGCTCCGGCGCTCAACGCGATCGGGCAATCCACGTACGAGGGGCTGCATTATCTCGCCGCGCTGCTGCGCGACTATCCGGCGGTCTGGCACCTGCGGTCAAGCCGCGACATCCTGCCGGTGATCCATCCCAGCGGCCGGTCCTATGCACGCGATGCCGGACTGAAAAGGCCCGACGTCTACCTCGCGCGGGCTGACGGTGTCCAATTCAGCGACTTCAAGTTATTGTAATTCAATCAGAACAGAAGATTTTTATTTCCAATTCAAATAAAAACTTGAAATGGAAATTAAAATCGCCCACCGTCGGTGCTACAGGCCATGACCCCGTGGGGCGGGGCAGGGCGCGACCGGAGGGATTACATTGTACTGGCTGCTGGCATTCGTCGTTATCATCGCGGTCCTGCTGATCGGGATTTGGTTCCTGCAACGGTTCTACGCCAAGGCGACGCTTGAGACGGCGCTGGTCCGCACCGGGATGGGCGGGCGGCGGGTGCTGACCGACGGGGGCTGTCTGGCCTTGCCGATCGTGCATCGGATCCAGCGGGTGTCGATGCAGACGGCGGCAGTGACACTGGCGCGCACAGGGCGCGATGCGGTGTTGACCGCAGACGCGCTGCGCGCCGATCTGGTCATGGAGTTCGAGCTGCGGGTGGGGTCGGATGCGACCAGCATCGCGACCGCCGCGCAGGCCTTTGGCCATCGGGTGGCGCGGGGCGGCGAGGCTTTCGAAGAGGTGATGGCAGGGCCGTTGGCCAATGCCGTTCAGACTGCAGCGGCGGCGCGGGGGATCAACGACATTCATATCGACCGCGCGGCCTATACCCGCGAGGTGGCGGCGATGGTGGCCGAGCACGCGGAGCGGCTGGGGCTGGAGCTGGTCACGGCGGCGCTGGTGTCGGTGGATCAGAGCGATTTCGCGCAGCGCGACGAGAACAACAGCTTCAACGCGAGGGGGATGCGGCGGCTGGCCGAACTGGTCGCCGAAGAACGCAAGGCCCGGATCGCGGTCGAGACCAGTACCGAGATCGCGGTGCGCGAGCATCGTCTGGCCCAACACCAGCGCCAGATCGAGCTGCAGCGCGCCGAGCGGGAAGCGGAGATCGCGCAGCACGAGCACCTTGCGCGGCTGGAGGCGGAAGCTGAAAGCCGGTCCGCCCGGTCCCGCGCCGAGCAGCACCGCGCGTCCGAGACCATTCGCATCCGCGAGGAACAGGAGGCCAAGGCGGCGCAGGTGTCGGCGGACGAGGCGCTGCGCAAGGCCGAGATGAAGGCGCTGCTGGAACTGGAGGAGGCCAAGATCGCCAACGCCATTCGGCTGGCCCAGTCCCGTGCCAAGGAAGCCAAGGCCCAGGCCGAGGAAGAGGAGGCACGGGCGCAGGTGATCCTCGCCGCAGAGAGCGTGCAGGCCCGCAAGGAGCGTGCGGTGACCGAACGCGAGCGCGAGATCGCCAGCCTCAAGCAGGCCCGCGACCTGGAACTGGAGGACGCGCGGGTCAAGAGCGACGTCAGCACGCTGTTGGCGCGGGCGCAGGCGGATGCATCGGCCCGGACCGCGACCGCCAACGCCGAGAAGGCTGCGATGGAGGCCGAGGCGGCCGGGCGCGCGGCGTTGAACCAGGCCGAGAACACCCTGAGCGACGCGGTGATCCGGATGCGGCTGGAAGAGCGCAAGCTGGACCGGATGCCCGAGATCATGACCCAGATGATGAAGCCTGTGGAAAAGATCGACTCGATCCGCATCAACCAGATCGGTAGCGGCATCGGCGGGTCGCAGGGTGAGGGCGGCGGCATCGACAGCGCCTTTGGCGCCGCGATGGACCAGATCCTGGGCATGGCCGTGCGCCTGCCCGCGATGAAGCAGATGGGCGAAGAGATCGGACTGGATTTCGACATCGCCAACGCGGGGCGCACCGCCGATTACGCCAACCGCATCAAGGCCAAGGACGACCCCGAGACCGCCAAGGAGTGATCCCTGGTCACCAACACTGAAACTGACCAACGGAGGACATACGATGTCTCTGAACAGAAGAGAACTGCTTGGCGGTGCCGCCGCCCTGACCACGGCGGGCCTGCTACCACGGGTGGCGCTGGCCGCTGATACGATCCGGCTGGGGTCCATCCTGGACCAGTCCGGCCCCTTTGACGCCTACGGCAAGCCGATGGCGATGGCGACGCAGCTGGCCGTGGCCGAAATCAACGAGGCCGGCGGCCTGCTGGGCCGCGAGGTCGAGGTGGTGGAGTATGACACCCAATCCGACATGGCGCTTTATTCGCAGTACGCGCAGCAACTGACCCGGCAGGACCGCGTCGATGTGGTACACGGCGGCATCTTGTCCGCCTCGCGCGAGGCGATCCGCCAGACCATGCGCAAGTCCGGCACGCTCTATTTTTACAACGTGCTCTACGAGGGCGGAGTCTGCGACCGCAACATCTTTATCAACGGGGTGACCCCCGCCCAGCAGGTCGAGGCACTGGTGCCCTACGCGATGAAGAACTCGGGCAAGAAGGTCTATATCCTTGCAGCCGATTACAACTATGGCCAGATCACCGCCCGCTGGATCGAGAAATTCGTGCGCGACAACGGCGGCGACGTGGTGGGCACCGATTTCTTTCCGCTGGACGTGAGCGATTTCGGATCGACCATCGCCAAGGTTCAGACGGCGGCGCCCGATCTGGTCATCGCGCCGCTGGTGGGCGGGCCGCACCTGTCGTTCTTCCGCCAGTGGGCCGCCGCGGGCATGAAGGATAAGATCGCGCTGGCGTCCACGACGCTGGGGGTAGGCAACGAGCACAAGGTGCTGACCCCGGAAGAAGGCAACGGGATCATGTGTGCTTACAACTACAGTCAGGAACTGGACACGCCAGAGAACGCCGCCTTCAAGACGCGGTGGGCGGAGATGTTCGACGGCGACCAGTCGATGCATGAAATCGCGGTGTCGCACTATCACGGGCTGCACACCTGGGCCGAAGGCGTGCGTCAGGCCGACAGCATCGCCCATGACGCGGTGGTCGAGGCGCTGGAGACGGGGATCTCGATTACCGGACCGGGCGGCAAAGTGACGGTCGATCCGCAGACCCACCACGCCATTCTGGATGTCCACCTGATGGAGATGCGAGACCAGAAGATGGCGGTGATGGAAACGCTGCCCCAGCGCGCGCCGATCGACACGCAGGCCGTCTGCGACCTGGGGGCCAACCCCGACGACAATACGCAGTACGAGATCGAGATCTGATCCGTCCCTCCCACGGGCCGGGGCGGTTCAGCCTGCCCCGGTCCCCATTTCCAGGCGGTCATCATGGACCTGAGTTTCGTTATCCTTGTCGAGATCCTTTACGCGGTGGCGTCGCTGGTTCTGATCAGCGCGGGCCTTGCCGTGGTTTTCGGCATGATGAAGGTGATCAACCTCGCGCATGGCGAGTTCATGATGATGGGCGGCTACGTGACCATCACCGCTGTCGGACTGGGCGTGAACGTCTTTGTCGCCATGCTGGTGATCGCGCCGCTGATCGTGGGGCTTATCGGGCTTGTGGTCGAACGTCTGGTGATCCGGCACCTGTACGGGCGGCTGGTGGACACGATGCTGGCGACATGGGGACTGAGCCTGGTGTTCATCGGGCTGGCGACGATGATCTTCGGCAATACCACCACCGGCATTTCAACCCCGATTCCCGGTTTCGCCGTCGGGGCCTACCAGATCAACGGCTACAACTTTTTCATTATCGTGGTCTCGGTGCTGCTGGTGGCGGGCATGTACGCGGTGCTGCGGGGCACGCGCGCGGGGCTGATCGCGCGCGGTGCGATGCAGCGGGCCGACATGGCTGCCGCCCTGGGCTACAGCCCCGACCGCATCTACATGGCCACGTTCTTTTGCGGCTCGGCGTTGTCGGGGCTGGCGGGGGCGGTGCTGGCGCCGCTGGTGGGGCTGGTGCCCACCTCGGGCGGGGCCTACATCGCCAAGGCGTTCATCACGGTGATCGCGGGCGGTCCGGCGCTGATCGCCGGGCTGGTCAGCTCCGCCGCCAGCTTTGGCGTCGTCAGCCAGGTCTTCAGCTTTGCCGTATCGCCTGTGATCGGCGAAGTCGCCCTGCTGGTGGCGGCCGTGATCCTGCTGCGGGCCATGCCGCAGGGCATCACCGCGCGGCTGTTCAAGGGGAAGCTGTGATGACGCGGACAGTCGCGCGGGAGGTTCTGCTGACGCTGGTGGTCTCGGCCCTGATGATCTGGACCCTGCCGATGCTGATCGGCACCTATACGCTGACGGTGCTGGTGATCTACGGGATGCTGGGCCTCAGCCTGGGGTTGATCTGGGGCTTTGGCGGGATCCTGTGTTTCGGGCAGGCGGCGTTCTTTGGCCTCGGCGCCTATACCTACGCCATAGCGGCGATCAACATCGGCGAAAGCACCCTGCCGATGCTGCTGGCCGTCGCGGTGCCCGCCATTTTTGCCGCGCTGCTGGGCGCGATGATGTTCTACGGGCGGTTGGGGGATGTCTACCTGGGTGTGATCACGCTGGTGGTGACGCTGATCCTGTTCAAGTTCGTCAACTCCACCGCCGGGCCGCAATACACCATCGGCAGCGCCCGGCTGGGTGGGTTCAACGGCATCCCCGGTTTCCAGACCCTCAACGTGCCGGGCGATCCGGGAGCGTACATTTGGGGCGATCCCTATTTCTACGTCTGTGCCGTATTGCTGGTGATCGTGTTTTTGCTGGTCAGCTGGCTGCTCCGGTCGTCCTTTGGGCGCATTGCGCTTGGTATCCGCGAGAACGAGACCAGGATGGGGCTGATGGGATACGACGTGGCGGCGCGCAAGACGGTGCTGTTCGCCATCGGTGCCGCCATCGCGGGGCTGGCCGGGGCGTTGTTCGCCAACTGGGCCGAAATCGTCACGCCGAACCTGTTCTCGCTGGGGCAATCTGCCGAGATTATCATCTGGTGCATCGTCGGTGGACTGGGCACCCGGATCGGGCCGATCCTGGGCGCGGCGGGGCTTGCCTATCTCAAGTTCCTGCTGGGCCAGCAGAGCGTGATCGACAACACACTGATTACCGGGCTGATCCTGGTGCTGTTCGTGCTGTTCCTGCCCCGCGGGCTGGCCCCTGCGGCGGCGGCGCTGATCCAGGCGGTTTCGGGCCGCGCAAGGCGCAAGCCGGATGCCCGCCGGATGCGGAGGGTGCGGCATGGCTGAGACGGTGCTGGAAACCCACGGGCTGACCATGCGGTTCGGCGGCGTGACCGCCAGCGACAATGTGAACTTCAAGCTGAAATCCCGCGAACTGCGCTGCCTGATCGGGCCGAACGGTGCGGGCAAATCGACCTTTTTCAAATGCGTGACAGGGTTGCTGACCCCGACAGAGGGCCATGTCTTCATGAGGGGGCAGGATGTGACCGGCTGGCAGCCGCACCAGATCGCGGCGCTGGGGGTCGGGATCAAGACCCAGAAGCCCAATGTGCTGGACGCGCTGAGCGTACACGAAAACATCTGGCTCGCCGCAAGGCGGTTTCATGCGGTGGCGGAAGCGGGCGCGCGCACCGACGAGATGATCGCGCGGCTGGCGCTGGGACACATCGCCCGCACCCCTCTGGGGCAGCTGGCCCACGGCGAACGGCAGCGGGTGGAGCTGGGGCTGGTCGCGGTCTCAGACCCCTGGCTGGTGCTGCTCGACGAACCCGCGGCGGGGATGAGCGCGCAGGACGTGGAACGGATGACGGCGATCATCCACGATCTGACCCGGACGGCGGCGGTGGTGATCGTTGAGCATGACATGCAGTTCATCCGCGCCATCGCGAACCAAGTGACGGTGTTTCATCAAGGCGCGGTCCTGATGGAGGACCACGTGGACCGTGTGATGTCCGACGCCCGGGTGCGGGCCGTCTACCTCGGGAAGAAGAGCTGATGGATCAAGACGAAGAGACACTGCTGTCGGCCCGTGGTCTTTCGGGCGGGTATGGCCGGGTGCCGATCCTGCATGGCATCGACCTGGATGTCGCGGCGAACGAGGTTGTCGGCGTGCTGGGGCACAACGGCATGGGCAAGACAACGCTGCTGAAGACGCTGATGGGGTTCCTGCCGCCAACCGCCGGGCGCATCCGGTTCGGCCAGACCGACATCACCCGCCTGCCGCCGAACGAACGTGGGCGGCTGGGGCTGGGCTATGTCCCGCAGGGGCGGGGGATTTTCCCGCAGCTGTCGGTGCGCGACAACCTGCGCTTTGCCTGGCATGACTATGGCGCGGGAACCGAGGCTGAGGTGATGGAAAACGTGTTGGCCGATTTTCCGCGCCTGACCCGGTTGCTGGACCGCGACGGCGGGGCGCTGTCCGGGGGCGAACAGCAGCTTTTGTCGCTGGCGCGCTGCCTGATGGGCGACCCGGCGTTCCTGTTGCTGGACGAGCCGACCGAGGGCATCCAGCCGTCGATCATCGAAGAGATGTCCGAGACCCTGTTGAAGCTGCGCGACAAGCGCGGGCTGTCGATCCTGATGGTCGAGCAGAATTTCGACTTTATCGCGGACTTGTCGGACCGCGTGCTGGTGCTGGAACGGGGGCGGATCACCGGAACCCTGAGCCGGGCGGACTTGTCGGACCGGGCGAAGGTGGACAGCTTCCTCGGCTTCGGTGCGGCCCGTGGCACGCGCGGCGGTCATGGTCCCGCACCCGGCCCCGCGCGGCACGCGGGCACGCCCGCTGTGCCGCCGCCCCCGGACATGCGCCAGCCGCGTGCAGCGCCTGAGCCTCCCTCAACATTTGCATCAACGGTGACTTCAATGACCATCAGACGCCCCACTCTGGTCCAGATGCGCAGCATGGCCGACCGCTTTGGCATGTCGCTGTCGGACGCTGACCTGCAGGAATATACCGAAATCATAGAGCCCTACATGCAGGCCTATGACCGGTTGGACGCCATGCCCGACAACCTGCCGGAGGTCCGCTATCCGCGCAGTCCGGGGCATTTTCCGGCCCCGTCCGACAATCCGCTGAACGCCTGGTACGTCAAGACGGAGGTGCGCGGGGCGCCCGACGGGCGGCTGCGCGGCAAGCGGATCGCGCTGAAGGACACGATCTGCCTGGCCGGGGTGCCGATGATGAATGGCTCATCCATCATGGAGGGCTACACCCCCGAGATCGACGCCACCATTGTCACCCGGATGCTGGACGAGGGCGCGGTGATCGCGGGCAAGGCGCATTGCGAGAACTTCTGCCTGTCGGGCGGGTCGCATACCAATGCAAAGGGGCCGGTGCACAACCCCTGGAAGCGCGGCTACATGGCAGGCGGGTCATCGTCCGGGTCGGCGGCGTTGGTGGCGGCGGGAGAGGTGGACATGGCCATCGCCGGCGATCAGGGCGGGTCGATCCGCATCCCCGCTTCCAACTGCGGCTGCTATGGGATGAAACCCACGCATGGACTGGTGCCCTATACCGGGGCGATGCCGATCGAACAGACCATCGACCACCTTGGTCCGGTGACGAACACGGTCGCCGACAACGCGCTGTTGCTGGAGGTGCTGGCGGGCGAGGATGGTCTGGACCCGCGCCAGTACAAGCCAAAGGTATTCAGCTATACAGAGGCGCTGGGGCGCGGGGCGCAGGGCATGCGCATCGGCATCCTGAAGGAAGGCTTCGGGCATCCCAATTCGGAACCGGACGTGGACCAGAAGGTGATGCGGGCGGCAGAGCGGTTCCGCGACCTGGGCGCGCGGGTCGAAGAGGTGTCAGTGCCCGAGCATCATGTGGCGATGGACGCCTGGACCGCAATCACCCTGGAGGGGCTTCAGGACGGGATGATGTGGGGGAATTCCACCGGGACCAACTATCGCGGGCTGTTCCTGCCGTCGATGACGGACCACATGGCCCAGTGGCGCGGTCGGGCCGATGAGTTGAGCCATTCGCTGAAGACCTGCATGTTCGTGGGTGAACATTTCCAACGCCAGTACCGGGGACGATTCTACGGCAAGGCCCAGAACATCATGCGACGCTGCAATGACCGCTATCTTGCTGCCTTGAAGCAGTACGACCTGTTGCTGATGCCGACCCTGCCGATCAAACCGCAGCCGCATCCGCCCGCCGACTGTTCGTTGAGCTTGTATGTTCAGCGGGCGTTTGAGATGGTGGCGAATACTGCGCCGTTCAACGGCGGCCTTCCGGCGATGAGCCTGCCCTGCGGTTTTTGCGAGGGGTTGCCCATCGGGATGATGCTGGTCGGCCCGCACTACGGCGAGATGAAGATCTACCAGGCCGCCCATGCCTTTGAACAATCGGGCGACTGGCGCAGCATGTGAGGAGACTTCGGATGACCATTCTGAATGAGAGCATCGCCGGTCGCATCCAGAACTTTGGTCTGGACGAGGGGGCGGCGGAGACCGCTGCCGACCTGGCGCCGCAGGACGGCAAATCCTATGTACGGGGGGGCAGCAAACCGCCGCTCGCCTATGCAACGATTCCGCAGCTTCTGCGCGACGCGGTGTCGCGGTACGGTCCGCGCGACGCGCTGGTCTTTCCCGACGCGCGGCTCAGCTATTATGACCTCGACCGGGCGGTGGATGCGCTGGCCTCGGGCCTGCTGGCGATGGGGCTGGCCAAGGGCGACCGGCTGGGCATCTGGTCTCCGAACCGGGTGGAGTGGGTGCTGACCCAGTTCGCCACGGCGCGGATCGGCGTGATCCTGGTGAACATCAACCCGGCCTATCGCCTGTCCGAACTGGAATATGCGCTGAACAAGGTCGGCTGCACCGCGCTTGTTCTGGCGCGGTCCTTCAAGACGTCGAACTACGTCGAGATGCTGCGCAGCCTCGCACCGGAACTCGACAGCTGCGAAAAGGGCCGCCTGCACGCGGCGCGCCTGCCGCAGTTGCGGCATGTGGTGGTGATGGGCGATCAGGCGGGCGACAAGGGGGTCTGGAGCTTTGACGAGGTTTCGACCCTGGGCGGTCCGGCGCAGCAGCTGCGCCTGGCCGAGATCGACCGGACGTTGCAGCCGGACGATGCGATCAATATCCAGTTCACCTCGGGCACCACGGGGCAGCCTAAGGGGGCGACCCTGTCACATTACAACATCCTCAACAACGGGCGCTTTGTCACCGACCGCATCCGGCTGACCGAGAACGACCGGCTGGCGATCCCGGTGCCGCTGTATCATTGCTTTGGCATGGTGATGGGCGTGCTGGGCGCGGTCAGCAAGGGCGCGGCCATGGTCTTTCCGGGTGAAGCCTTCGACCCGGACCAGACGCTGGACGCGCTGGCCGCGGAACGGTGCACCGCGCTTTATGCGGTGCCGACCATGTTCGTGGCGATGCTGCAGAAACTGGACGAGGTGCCGCGCGATCTGTCGTCGATGCGCACCGGTATCATGGCGGGCGCGCCCTGTCCGGTGGATGTGATGAAACGGGTGAACGACCGGATGAACATGAAGGAGGTGACGATCTGCTACGGCATGACCGAAACCTCGCCGGTGTCGTTCCAGAGCTTCGTGGATGATACCGTGCGCCAGCGGTGCGAGACCGTGGGTCGGGTGCATCCGCATCTTGAGGTCAAGATTGTGGACGAGGACGGACAGATCGTGCCGGCGGGCACCCAGGGCGAGCTGTGCACGCGGGGGTATTCGGTGATGAAGGGCTATTGGGAGGACGACGCCCGCACCGCCGAGGCGATCCGCGACGGCTGGATGCACACCGGGGACCTGGCGGTGCTGGATGACGACGGGTTCTGTGCGATCACCGGCAGGGTCAAGGACATGATCATCCGGGGCGGCGAGAACATCTATCCGCGCGAGATCGAGGAGTTTTTGTACAGCCATCCCGACATCAGCGACGTGCAGGTTTTCGGCATTCCGGACGACAGGCTGGGCGAAGAGGTCTGCGCCTGGGTGATCCCCCGGCGCAACAGCACCCTGACGCCCGAGGCGGTGGTGGCCCATTGCCAGGGCAACATCGCCCATTTCAAGGTGCCCCGTCATGTGCGGATCGTCCAAGAGCTGCCGATGACCATCACCGGCAAGCCGCAGAAGTTCGTCATGCGCGACCGTATGGTCGAAGAGCTGGGCCTGCAGGGCGGCTGACCGCGTGCCGGGTCAGGGGCCCGGCGGTTTGGCCGGGCGGTGTTCGCGCCAGATGACGAACAAGCCGCTGCAGATGATGACGCCCGCGCCGATGAAAGCGGGCGCATCCGGTACTTCGCGCCAGATCAGCCAGCCAAAGGCGGTGGCCCAGACGATGCCGGTGTAATCCAGCGGCGCGACGATCCCTGCGGGGGCGAGGCGAAAGGCCTGTGTCATCATCGTCATGCCTGCGGTGCCGGACAAGGCGATGGCGACGAAGAGCCACAGGGTCTCCGGCCGGACCGGGGTCCAGAAGAACGGCACGATCAGCGCGCTCAGCACCGCGCTTGTGCCCGTGAGATACAGCAGCATGGTCCAGACGCTTTCCCGGCTGTCGACCCAGCGTGCGCTGAGCATCAGCACCGCATAGATCAGCGCGGTCAGGACCGGCAGCAGCGACACCGGCTGGAATGCCGCGCTGCCGGGCCGGATCACGATCAGCACGCCGATGAAGCCGACGATGACCGCCTGCCAGCGCCGCCTGCCCACGATCTCGCCCAGGAACAGGGCGGACAGCGCGGTGATGAACAGCGGCGCGACAAAGATGAGCGCGGTCGCTTCGGCCAGTTCGAGGTGTCGGAAACTGGTGAAGAAAAGGATCGTGGCGGCGATCCACAGAACGCCGCGCACCAGATGCGCCGCCGGTTTGTGCGAGCGCAACGCGCCCCGCCCGCCAAGCACGAGGACCAGGGCCAAGGCAAAGGGCAGGGCGATCACGTTGCGCAGGAACAGGATTTGCAGCGGCGCATGATCCGCGACCAGGAATTTCGCCAGCGCATCGTTCGCGCTGAGGCAGGCGACACCGGCGCACATCAGGATGATCCCGGCGCTGGTGCGTTCGGGCGTCTCCGCGGCGGTGGTCTGGGCGGGCTTGTTCATGGGGGCAGGTTAGGGTTGGCCGGAAGCAATGGGAATAATATTGTACAGGCTGAACCAATACAGAAAACATATCGGATACCGGCTTGAACCTGCGCCAGCTCAAACATTTCGTCGCGGTTGCCGAAGAGCTGCATTTCGCCCGTGCCGCGGCGCGGCTGAACATGACCCAGCCCCCGCTGAGCATGTCGATCCGCAGTCTGGAACAGAGCATCGGCGCGGTGCTGTTCGACCGGGGCGGCAAGCGGGTCGCGCTGACGCCCGCCGGACAGGTCTGGCTGGGCCATGCCCGCCGGTTGCTGGCGGATGCCGAGGCGCTGCCGCAGATCGCCCGGCGCGCGGCGCGGGGCGAAACCGGTGTCCTGCGCCTGTCCTTTGTCAGCATCGCCAGCTTCACGCTGTTGCCCGACCTCGTCTGCCGGTATCGCCGCGCCCGGCCCGATGTGCGGGTGGAGCTGCGCGAGGCGACCAGCGATGTGCAGGTCGAGGCGCTGGAGAAAGGCGAGATCGACGCCGGTATCGTGATCCGCCCCGCCGGGGCATTCCGCCCGCCGCTGGCGCATCGCCGGCTTCTGTGCGAGCCGCTGGTGGCGGCGGTGCCGGCGGCCTGGGCGGCGCAGGGCAGGGACCGGGTGGATTTCGGCAGCCTTGCGGATGCGCCGCTGATCCTGTTCCCGCGCCACTTCGCCCCCGCCTATTACGACAAAGTTGCGGATTGCTACGCGGCGCAGGGCCGACCCATGCGGATTTTCCAGGAGGCGATCCAGATGCCCACCATTCTGGGAATGGTGGCGGCGGGTCTGGGCATTTCGCTGGTGCCGCGTTCCATGTTGGGGATGGAGCGGGCAGGGGTGCGCTATCTCGCGCTCGATGGCGACGTGCCGGAGATCGAGGTCTGCATGATCTGGTCGGAGAGTGCGGCGCTGCCGGTGCTGCAGCCCTTCCTGGCGCTGCTGGACGAGAGCGGGCCAGATAACCCGGCGGAATAAGCAGGGGCGGGATTGGAATTGTTCCTGTGCCGCGACTGCCATTAACCTTTGCCTGAGTGATCCGTCGGGCCGGATGCGGGCGTGTTCCCGGCGGCGGCGGAGCTGGAGAATAGGGTGCTGGCCGCCCTTGGCAAAGCCTTGGCGCTTTTTGCCGAAACCATGGAAAGGTGACACATGACCCGGTTGTTCATTGGCGGAATCGCGACGGAAACGAACACGTTCAGTCCCGTACCCACCACCATGTCGGATTTTGAAACCGTTGGCATCTACGCGGGCACGGCCACGCAGCGCCCGCCGCAGCATTTCACCGCGCCGCTGCATGTCTGGCGCGCCAATGCCGAAGCGGAGGGGATCGAGGTAATCGAGGGTCTGATGGCCGCGGCACAGCCCGGCGGTACAACCCTCGCCCCCGTCTGGCACGAGTTGCGGGATCGGCTGCTTGCCGATCTGCGCGAAGCGGGGCCACTGGATATGATGCTCTTGAACCTTCACGGGGCGATGATCGCGGCGGATGAATTCGACTGCGAAGGCGCGCTGCTGGAGGCGGTCCGGGAGATCTGTCCCGACGCCGTGATCGGGTGCGAGCTTGACCTTCACTGTCACCTGACACAGCGCATGATGCAGGCCGCCGACCTGATCGTTCCCTACAAGGAATATCCGCATACCGATATCGTCCCGCGGGCAGAGGACCTGTGGTCTTTGGCGCTGCGCACCCGGCGCGGAGAGCTGCGGCCAACGGGCGCCACCGCCGAATGCTACATGTTGTCCGTCTGGCACACGACCAGCCCCCCGATGAGCGATTTCGTCGCCGGGATGACGGCGCTGGAGGATGAGGGCGCGGCGCTCTCGGTCAGCTTTTGTCACGGTTTCGAGCTGGGTGACACGCCCGATCTGGGATCGCGGATGCTGGTCTATACCGACGGCGACCCGGAGGCGGCCCAGAGCCTGGCCGACCGGCTGGCGGACGAGATCTGGGATTTGCGCAACGACACCTGGATTGAAACGATGAACGAGGCCGAGGCGGTCGCGGCGGCGCTGGCCGCGCCACGCGGTCCGGTCGTCATCGCGGATGTCGCGGACAATCCCGGTGCCGGGGTTGGCGCGGACAGTACCTATCTGCTCAGCGCGCTGATCGACGCGGGCGCAACTGGTTCGGTTCTGGGTCTGCTCTACGATCCGATGGCGGTTGCGATCTGCGTGGGGGCGGGCGAGGGCGCCGCCCTGCACCTGCGGATCGGTGGCAAATTCAGCCCGCGCTCGGGGCCGCCGATCGACCTTGAAGTCACGGTAAGGGCGGTTGTCGACGATCTGCAACAGACCACCGTGGCGGGGCAGCGGATGTCCTGCGGGCGCGCCGCCCTGGTGGAGACAGAGGGCGGTATCCGCATTGCCATGATCGACCGCCGGATGCAGACCTTTCACCCCGACGCCTTTGCCGGTCTCGGTCTGGATGTGAAAGATCTGGACATTGTGGTCGTGAAGTCGACGCAGCATTTCCACGCGGGCTTTGCCCCGGTCGCGGCCGACATCCTGTACTGCCAGTCCAGCACCGCCATCCGGTTCGGGGGGCCGGAGAACCCTTTCAAACACCGTGACGGTAACTATTGGCCCCTGACGGAAGACCCACGTCCGAAGTGACGGCCCGAGAGGCGCGTTCAACAGGTGAACAAAATGACATCGCCTCTTTCCCGGTCGGATGCTTTCGCGCCACGGTTTCGGCGGAGGAGACACGATGCTGGATACACGAAACCCGGGACGAACCGGGGGCGCTGACCGCCACTTTCGGGACCACGCGGTCGCGGAACGCCGCCATCGGGGCCGGGGGGCTTGCGCCAGATGCTGACATTTTTTCACGCTCCGGGCAGCTGCTCGAACGGAATTCTTTTTCTGCTGAACGAGGTCGGGGCCGAATTCGAATGCGAGCGCATTGATCTGCGTCTGGGGGACCAACGGCAGCTGCGTTACCGCGCGCTGAATCCCAAGGGCAAAGTTCCGGCGCTGCGCCTGCCGGAGGGTGAGGTCCTGACCGAATTCCAGGCTATCGCCCTTTGGCTGGCCAGCGCCTATCCCCAGGCCGGGGTGTTGCCGCGCGGCCAACTGGGGCAGGCGCGGATGATGGAGGCGCTGGATTTCATCGTCGGGTCCGTCCATATGCGCGGTTTCACCTTCCTGAAGATGCCCGGAAAATTCCACACCGACGCCGACGCGCAGAAGGCCATTCAGGCGTATGGCAGGTCGGAGGTGGAGCGGTGCCTGATCCTGCTGTCAGACATGTTGGGCGACAAGGACTATCTTCTGGGGGACTTCTCGGCGGCGGATGCGGCGCTGTTCTTTGTGTTGCACTGGGCGGAAGAAGAGACATTGACCCTGCCGCCGAACCTGGCCGCCTGCCTGCAACGCCTGCGCGCCCGGCCATCCTATACCGCCACCAAACCGGGACTGGTCCGCAACTCTGTCCGGCCTACGTGCTGATGGCGACGCTGGCGGTTATTGGCCCGGTAATCAACATTATGTAAAAAATGCACCACAAAGCCAGGTTCGCGCCTGAAGGAAGAGCCGTCCGGCGCTGTCTGGCTCTTTCAGCAGATGCGTTGAACCTGCGCGGTGGCGTGATACAGTTCGCTGAACCGAGGGGGGTCCCGACAAGGGGCTGAGATATCGCTGGCACCTTTGAGCAGCGCGATGACCCTTTGAACCTGATCCGGATCATGCCGGCGAAGGGACAGGACCGCTGCGTTTTCTTGCCCTTGCCGGCCTCAGCAACAGAGGCCGTTATGTCATCTACTCCTTCTCCCCATCGACCGATCGCTGCGGTCATTGCCGTCGTCGTCAGGCGCGGCCAGGTCCTTCTTGTGCGACGCGCTCATCCGCCGGACGCGGGGAAATGGGGATTTCCGGGCGGCAAGATCGAGCTGGGCGAGACGGTGCATGCCGCCGCCCTGCGGGAGCTGTCCGAGGAAACCGGCATATCCGCCGAACCGCTTCGGGCGTTCGGGACGCTGGATGTCTTCGACCGCGCAGCCGACGGCGGGCTGAACCGGCATTTCGTCCTGATCGCGGTCCTGTGCCGCTGGACGGCAGGACAGCCGGTCGCGGCAGACGATGCGCTGGAGGCCCGCTGGTTCGACCTCGGCACGCTTGAGGAGGGCGGGCTGGCGCTGAGCCGTGATGTCGCAGAGGTCGCGGCGGAGGCAGCCGCGCTGGTGTCGGGCGGTGGATCATGATTGCCAATGTTCTGACCGTTGCGGGCACCGACCCTTCCGGCGGCGCGGGGATACAGGCGGATATCAAGGCCATGTCCGCGCTTGGCGCCTATGCCGGTTCCGCGATCACGGCTGTCGTGGCGCAGAACACGCAAGGTGTGCGGTCCTTCGTGGCGCTGGACCCCGCCTTTGTGGCGGATCAGATGGATGCGGTGCTGGAGGATCTGCGCATCGACGCGGTCAAGATCGGGATGATGGCCAATGCCGCAATTGCCGAGGTGGTGGCGGACCGGTTGCGTCATCACGGGGTGCGCCAGATCGTGCTGGATCCGGTAATGGTGGCCAAGAGCGGCCATGCCCTGCTCGACCCGGAGGCCGTGGCGGCGGTGCGCGCGCTGCTGGTGCCGATGGCGACGGTGATCACACCCAACCTGCCCGAGGCCGCGGTCCTGCTGGGTCGTGAGGATCACTGGACAGCAAATGCCATGCAGGCGGCGTTGCCCGATCTACTGGCGATGGGGCCGGACTGGGTGCTGCTGAAAGGTGGGCATCTGGAGGGCAGCGCCGACAGCACCGACTTTCTGGCGGGACCCGGGGGCGTCACCGCCTTTCCCGCGCCGCGCATCGCCACCACCAACGACCACGGCACGGGCTGCACGCTGTCGTCCGCCATTGCGGCGCTGTTGCCCCGGATGGCCGTCCCGGAAGCTGTCGGAGAGGCCAAGGCCTATCTTCACGGGGCGCTTGCCGCGGCTGACCGGCTGGGCGTGGGCCGGGGGCGCGGCCCGGTGCATCACTTCCACGCGCTCTGGCCGCCGCGCTGAACCGAGGGCGCCCCGTCTTGCCATTCGGCGCAACAATGTCCAACATGCTGGCACCCTCAGAAGGAGATTGATGCACAGAAGCCCAAGCTGAACCGCCCCCTGGGCCTCAACCGGCAGATTCTGCCGACGGCTTTTGTTTGTCATTTCTTTTGAGAGGAGCACAGATGCACACCTCAGACCTCGTGATCCGACCGTTCGACAAAGCGACGGATCTCAAACCCCTGTCGGACGTCTGGTTCGACGCCTCCCTGCGGGCGCACCCCTTTCTAGGGCGGGCGCGCCTGACCGAGCAGCGCAGGCTGATCGAGGACCGATACCTACCCCTGGCAGACACCACGGTGGCCTGCCTTTTCGACCGTCCCGTCGGTTTCATCAGCCTGCTCGACAGCTTCATCGGCGGTCTTTTCGTTGCCCCGGCCCGTCAGGGTCAGGGCATCGGGTGCGCGCTGATCGCGCGGACCAAGTCGCGCAAGGCGGAATTATCGTTGGAGGTCTATACCGCCAACGAGGCCGCGATGCGGTTCTATGCCGCGCAGGGGTTCGGCGAAGTCTCGCGCCGGGGTCACGACGACCAAGGCCTGCCGCATGAGAATGCGCATATGGTCTGGGCCGGTTGACCCGCACGGTCGGGCGGCTTTCGCCGCCCGCCTCTACGCCCTGTTCACGCCGGTTGGCGGTCGATCCTCTGCCTCAGGGTACGCGCGGCGGCTTCGGGGTCGGGCTGGCCGCAGATCGCGGACACCACGGCGACGCCCTGAGCGCCTGCGCTGAAGGCCTGCGCCACATGGTGGGCCTTCAGCCCGCCGATGGCCACGGCGGGCACGGGGCTGGCCGCGACCTGCGCCGCCAACCCGTCAAAGCCCACTGGCGTTTTGTGATCGAGCTTCGACCGCGTGGCAAAGACCGGCCCCGCGCCGATGTAATCGACCAGCGCCGGATTGGCGGCGGCGGCCAGCGCGGGTGTCTCGACCGACAGCCCCAGCAGCATCGCCGCGCCGATCCGCGCGCGCGCCTCGGCCACCGCCATGTCGCCCTGCCCGATGTGCAGCCCGTCAGCCCCGATGGCGACGGCGGTCTCTACATCATCGTTCACGATCAGCACCGCGCCGGTCCCCGCCAGCGCGGTCTTCAGCGCGCGACCCGTCTCGATCATCTGCGCGGTGTCTGCCGTCTTGTCCCGCAGTTGCACCGCTGTCGCCCCGCCCGCCACGGCGGCGCGGGCGGTTTCCACCATGCCGACCCCGGCGCAAAGGCCGGGATCGAGCACGAGGTAGAGCGAGAGGTCAGGACATCGCCTCACGCGGGCACCGCCGCGTCGCGGATGACCACGTCGGCCAACGCCTCCGGCGTGACCGCCGTCAGCGCATCGAGGAACCGTGGCGCAAAGCTGCCCGGCCCCGCGGCGCCCGCATGCGCCTGCGTCCCCGCCACCGCGAAATGGGCCAGCGCGCCCACCGCACCGTCAAAGGGATCTTCGGCCACCGCCGCATAGGCCCCGCAGAGGCAGGTCAGCGAACAGCCAAGCGCGGTGTTCATCGGCATGAAGGGCGAGCCGCCCTCGATCCGCACCGCGCGGTTGCCGTCGGTCACATGGTCCACCGCGCCGGTTACTGCGACCACCGCCCCGCTGGAGCGTGCCAGAAGCCGCGCGCCCTCTTGCGCCGCCTCGACGGCGTCGCGCCCGTCGACCCCCTGGCCCCGGCTGGCCTCGCCCGCCAGCGACAGAATTTCCGAGGCATTGCCCCGGATGATCGTCGGACCCAGCGCCACCAGTTCGGCCGAGATGCGTCGCCGGTAGCCGGTGGCCTGACAGGCGACAGGGTCCAGCACCCAGGGCCGCCCCGCGTTCTGCGCCCCCCGGATCGCGGCGCGCATCCCTTCGACGAAGGGCGCGCTGAGCGTGCCGATGTTGACTGTCAGCGCCCCGGCGATGCCGGCGAATTCCTCGGCCTCTTCGGCGTCGGATACCATCGCGGGCGAGGCCCCGGCGGCGATCATCACGTTGGCGGCGATGTTCATCGCAACGTAGTTGGTGATGCATTGCACCAGCGGCGGTTCGTCCCGCAGGGCCTTCAGCAGGGTTTCGGGTCTCTGGCTCATGTCTTGTCCTCCAGCGGGATATACAGCTTTCCGCCTTCACGGAATTTCTCGGCCATGCGTTCCATGCCGTCCTTCTGCGCCTCGGCGCGGATGTCGTGGGAAATCCGCATGGAGCAGAACTTCGGCCCGCACATCGAACAGAAATGCGCGACCTTGTGGGCCTCTTTCGGCAGGGTCTCGTCATGCATCGACCGGGCGGTTTCGGGGTCGAGCGCGAGGTTGAACTGATCCTCCCAACGGAATTCGAACCGCGCGCGGCTCAGCGCATCGTCGCGGGCCTGCGCCGCCGGATGCCCCTTGGCGAGATCCGCCGCATGGGCCGCGATCTTGTAGGTGATCACACCGGTCTTGACGTCGTCGCGATCCGGCAGCCCGAGGTGCTCCTTGGGCGTCACGTAACACAGCATCGCGGTGCCGAACCAGCCGATCATCGCCGCCCCGATGCCGCTGGTGATGTGGTCATACCCCGGCGCGATGTCCGTGGTGAGCGGCCCGAGCGTGTAGAAGGGCGCCTCACCGCAGGTCGCAAGCTGTTTGTCCATATTGGCCTTGATCTTGTGCATGGGCACATGGCCCGGCCCCTCGATCATCACCTGGCAGTCCTTGGCCCAGGCGATCTGGGTCAGTTCTCCAAGCGTCTCCAGTTCCGCAAACTGGGCCTGATCGTTGGCATCGGCGATGGAGCCGGGGCGCAGCCCGTCACCGAGGCTGAAGGACACGTCATAGGCCCGCGCGATGTCGCAGATCTCGTCGAAATGCTGGTAGAGAAAGCTTTCGCGGTGATGGTGCAGGCACCACTTGGCCATGATCGACCCGCCGCGCGATACGATCCCCGTGACCCGGTTCACCGTCATCGGGATCATGTGCAGCCGGACCCCTGCGTGGATGGTGAAATAATCCACCCCCTGCTCGGCCTGTTCGATCAACGTGTCGCGAAAGACCTCCCAACTCAGGTTCTCGGCCACACCATCGACCTTTTCCAGCGCCTGATACAGCGGCACGGTCCCGATGGGCACCGGGCTGTTGCGGATGATCCAGTCGCGGATGTTGTGGATATTGCGCCCCGTCGACAGGTCCATAACCGTATCCGCGCCCCAGCGCGTGGCCCAGACCATCTTTTCCACCTCTTCCGCCATCGAGGAGGTCACGGCGGAATTGCCGATGTTGGCGTTGATCTTGACGAGGAAATTGCGCCCGATCGCCATCGGCTCGGCCTCGGGGTGGTTGATGTTGGCGGGGATGATCGCCCGGCCCCTGGCGATCTCGTCGCGGACGAATTCCGGGGTGATGATGTCCGGGATCGCCGCGCCGAAGCTTTCGCCGTCCCGCGCCAGCGCCACGGCCTGTGCCTTGCGGCCGAGGTTCTCGCGGATCGCGACGAATTCCATTTCCGGCGTCACGATCCCGGCACGGGCATAGGCGATCTGGGTGACGGCCCGGCCTTCCGTTGCGCGACGGGGCGGATTGCGGACGGGGAATTCCGGCACCAGCCGCGCCCCCTCGGCAAAGCCGTTGTCGGCGGGAGTCGTGTCGCGGCCCGCGTAGGTCTCGGTATCGCCACGGGCCGCGATCCAGCCCTCGCGCAGGCGCGGCAGGCCCCGGTCGAGGACGATCTCGGCCTCCGGGTCGGTATAGGGGCCGGAGCTGTCGTAGACGGTGACGGGCGGCTCGCCCGCCGTGGGGTGCAGGTCGATCTCGCGCATCGGCACGCGGATCTCGGGGTGCCGCTCGCCCGCGTGCCAGACGCGGCGCGAGGCGGGCAGCGGCCCGGTGGTGACGGTTGGGGTCAGGTCTTTCATCGGTCGGAGCCTCCATGGCCATAAGCGTTGGAGACCCAGTTCCGCGTCGAATGGAGGAAACGGCAGCACAAATGTCGAAGACATGTCGGGCCCTGCGCCCATGCAGCCGGTGCACCATCCCTACGCCAGTGTGAACTGGATCAGGTTCGTCGGGTCACTGCGCTGCAAGCGCCAGCAGTATCTCAGCCCCTTGTCGGGACCCCCCGGGTGAGTGGGGCCAGACTGCGCCGGGGACACCGGGTTTGTCAACGGCAGCCGGACGGGAGGCTTGTGCGCCTTGCCTTCCCGCTGCTTCTTTCGGCGGGCCGATGTCGGCCTGAGCGACAATGCGCTGATGCCGGAAGTGGAAAAAACCTGTTCGGCATGGAACGGATGCCGATGAGAGATCGTTCTGCTCACGAGGATAATTGAATCCCCGCCCCAACCTCTTCCATGTCATTGGAGGTTTCATGCCAGACACGACAGCTTTGCCCAATCATCCGGACCGTCACAGGACCGTCTGGGGGGTCAAGATATTAGGTTGGATCAGCATCCTGCTCGGGGCGCTGATCTTTTGCCTGGGGACGTGGCTCATCCTGCTCGGTGGAAGCTGGTATTACGGGTTGGCTGGCCTGGGTCTGTTTGTGACCGGTGTCCTGCTTAACCGGTACATGATGGGGGCGGTCTGGGTCTATCTCGCGGTCTGGATCGGCACCGTGATCTGGGCGTGGTGGGAGGTCGGGACCGACTGGTGGGCGCAGGTGCCGCGCCTCGTGGCACCCACATTGATCCTCATCTTCGTACTGCTGTGCATTCCCGCGCTGTCGCGCCACGCTTCCAAGACATTCACATCGGCAGGTTCCACATGATGCGTCTTATCTCTTCCGCCCTTATCGCCTTGCTGGTCGGCGCGCTTTCGCTGCATGCGCAGCAGGCTCAGTCGCCCGATCCCGCCACGCCACCCGCGACAGTCGAACAGTCGGACCAGCTGCCACCCTCGGGGGCAGCAGACGACGACAGGGCCGCGCGGCCACAGCGGGAGGTCGGCGCGGACTGGCCCTTCTGGGGCGGAGACGCGCAGGCCACGCGGTATTCCCCGCTGAACCAGATCACCCCTGAAAACGTCGCGCAACTGGAAGAAGTCTTTACCTTTCACACCGGCGACCTGCCGGAGGGCACGGCGGAAGGAAAATATTCGCCCGAGGTCACACCGCTGAAGATCGGCGACGATCTGGTGATGTGTTCCGCGATGAACATCCTCATATCGGTCGATGCGGCCACCGGAGAAGAAAACTGGCGTTACGACCCCGGCGTCCCGAACGAGGCGATCCCCTATGGCGCCACCTGCCGGGGCGTGTCGGTCTACACCGATCCCGACGCCGGCGACGACGATCCCTGCGCAACCCGCGTGATCCAGGGGACGCTGGATGCCAAGCTGATCGCGGTGGACCTTGCCACCGGCAGCCCCTGCGAGGGCTTCGGCGAGAATGGCACCGTCGATCTTTGGCAGGGTATCGGCGAACGCGTTCCGGGCTGGTATGCCGTCACCGCCCCCCCGGCCATCGTGCGCGGGGTCATCGTGACCGGGGCGCAGGTCAAGGACGGCCAGGCCGAAGACGCGCCTTCGGGCGTGATCCGGGGCTACGACGCGGTGACAGGCGAACTGGCCTGGGCATGGGACCTTGCCGCGCCGGAGCAGAACCGCAACGGCCCGCCCGAGGGCGAGGTGTATACCCGCGGCACGCCGAACATGTGGACCACGGCTGTCGCCGACGAGGAGCTTGGATATGTCTACCTGCCGATGGGCAATTCCTCGGTCGACTATTACGGCT
Source organism: Sulfitobacter sp. THAF37 (assembly GCF_009363555.1). Lineage (NCBI taxonomy): Bacteria > Pseudomonadati > Pseudomonadota > Alphaproteobacteria > Rhodobacterales > Roseobacteraceae > Sulfitobacter > Sulfitobacter sp. THAF37. Next base: position 25,503 of record NZ_CP045377.1, on the reverse strand, counting down.
CCAACCGGTCCGACGCAGAGAGCGAATATGCGTCGTCGCTGGTGGCGCTCGATGCCACCACGGGCGAGCCTGTCTGGCATTTCCAGACCGTGCGGCACGATGTCTGGGATTACGACCTCGGCTCACAGGCGACATTGCTGGACTACGAGGGGACGCCTGCGGTGCTGCTGCCGTCCAAGCAGGGCGACATCTACATCCTTAACCGCGAGACGGGCGCGCCACTGACCCCGGTGGGGGAACTGACCGATCTTCCGAAAGGCGAGGTCGAACCAGACTTCATTTCGGATACGCAACCGGTCAGCGAATGGCACACATTGCGAAAGCCCCGGCTGGAGGAAAAGGACATGTGGGGTTTCACCCCCATCGACCAGCTGTGGTGCCGCATTCAGTACCAGCGGGCCAACTACGATGGCTTTTTCACCCCGCCTTCGACTGAACGACCCTGGATCCAGTATCCGGGCTACAATGGCGGGTCCGACTGGGGGTCGGTCGCGGTGGACACCGATCGCGGGATCATCGTGGCCAATTACAACGATGTGCCCAACTACAACCGGCTTGTGCCGCGGGACGAAGTCACCTCGCAGCCGATCAACGAACAGCAGGCCGGGGGCAAGACCGGCGCGAAAGCGGAAGGCGCCGCCGATCCGCAGGCCGGATCGCCCTATGGCATCAATGTGAATGCGGGCTGGCGCAACGACGTGACCGGCGTGCCCTGCACCCGTCCGCCATATGGCGGGATACGGGCCATCGACCTTGCGACCGGAAAGACCTTGTGGGACCGCCCGCTGGGCACCGCGCGCCGCAACGGACCGTTCGGCATTCCGTCGATGCTGCCCTTCGACATCGGCACGCCGAACAACGGCGGCTCGGTGGTGACGGCGGGTGGTCTGGTGTTCATCGCCGCCGCGACGGATAACCTGTTCCGCGCCATCGACATCGAAACGGGAGAGACCCTGTGGTCCACCGTGCTGCCCGCCGGTGGTCAGGCCAACCCCATCACCTACGAGGTGGACGGGCGCCAGTATGTCATGGTGACGGCCATGGGCCACCATTTCATGGAAACCCCTGTGGGCGACGAGGTGATCGCCTGGGCCCTGCCCAAGCAGTGACCCGCGCCCGCCGTCTGGCGCCGCGCGGCCGACCTAAAAGGCGTCCGACAGGATTGCGACGTAGCCTTCGGCGGGCAGTGGCACAGCGTTCTTGCGGCTTGAGGACGCGGCGCTGCCCTGTGCGGCCAGATCTTCGATGTGACCGAGCGCCAGCCCATGCGCCGACAACCGGGGCAGCCCCCGGTCGTTCATCCACTGCTCGAACCCGGACAGCGGACCCATGCCTGCCGCAGGAGGAAACGCCGCGTCGATTGCCGCGATGCAATACCTGATCCGGTCCCGTACCTCGGGCACCGCGTCGGCGTGTGCAAGGTTCGTCCGAAGGGTCGGCACCAGAAGCCTGCCGCAAAGCGCACCGTGCGGGGCACCCAGTCGCGCCCCGAGGACAGAGGCCAGACCATGCGCCGCGCCCAGCCCGGAGTTTGCCAGCGCGAGGCCGCTGGACAGGCTGGTCCAGCACATGTCCTCCCACGCGGTGGGGTCGTCCGCCGCATCGACGACCCCGCGCAACGCCCGCAGGCCCAGCGGGATCGCCGGGCCGCACAGTGCCGTGGTGAACGGGGTTGCGGCGTTGGAGGTGTAGCTTTCGATGACCTGGGTCACGGCGTCGAGACCGGAGGCGAGCGTGACGGACGCAGGGGCCGATTGCGCAAGCGCAGGATCGACCACGGCGATGTCGGGGATCAGCGCCGCCCCCCGAAGACTGATCTTGGCGCCTTTCGCGGGCACGTCGATCACGGCGTTGGCTGTCACCTCCGCCCCGGTCCCGGCGGTGGTGGGCAGCGCGATCAGGGAGATGTCGCGCCGCGCGGGCAGCGGCGGCAGATCGGCGAAATCCTCTGGCAGGGTCAGGCCGTGTTCGGCCAGTGCCGCCAGCGCCTTGCCCATGTCCAGGACCGCGCCGCCGCCGCATGCGATGACATGGGTCGGCGGGTCGAGCCCAGCCAGCGCCGCATTGACGTCGCCGATCCCCGGCTCGCCCCCGCAGGAGATCACGGTGATGTCATAACCCGCGCGGCGCAGCGTGGCCAGAACCGGTGCCGCCGCCCGACCGCTGCCGCCCTGAACGAACAGGATCCGCGCGGACCCCGGCCCCAGCAGGTCGGGCAGATCCGCCGAACGCCCGGTGCCGAAATGCACCGCCGTCGGGCAGGAAATGGCGAAGTGCCGTGCCGCTGACGTCACCTTCAATAGGCCAGCGTCGCATTGATCGCACGCTTCCAGTTGGCGTACTTGCGGTCCCGGGTCGCCGGGTCCATCGACGGCTCGAACTGCCGGTCCAGCGCCCAACCCTTGGCAAAGGCATCGCGGTCGGGCAGCACGCCCGCTTTCATCCCCGCCAGCCAGGCAACGCCAAGCGCCGTGGTCTCCAGCACCTGCGGACGGTCGACGGGGGCGTCGATGATGTCGGACAGGAACTGCATCGCCCAGTCCGAGGCGCTCATCCCGCCGTCGACACGCAGGACCGGATCGGCCCCCTGCCCGGTCCAGTCGGCGTGCATCGCTTCGAGCAGATCGCGGGTCTGATAGCCCACGCTTTCCAGCGCCGCCTTGGCCAGTTCCTTTGGCCCGGAATTGCGCGACAGGCCAAAGACCGCGCCACGGCAGTCCGGGTTCCAATAGGGCGCGCCGAGACCGGTGAAGGCCGGAACCAGCACAACGTCCTGCGCAGGGTCGGCGGTCTCGGCCATCGGTTGCGTCTCGGAGGCTTCGCGAATGATCTTCAGCCCGTCGCGCAGCCATTGCACGACCGCCCCGGCCACAAAGATCGACCCCTCCAGCGCATAGGTCGGCTTGCCGTCGAGCTGGTAGGCGATGGTGGTCAGCAGCCGGTTTTGCGACCGCACCGGGGTATCGCCGGTGTTCAGCAGGGCGAAACATCCGGTGCCATAGGTGGATTTCAGCATCCCCGGCTCAAAACAGGCCTGACCGATGGTCGCGGCCTGCTGATCGCCCGCGACGCCCAGGATCGGAATGGGCCGCCCGAAAAGGTCGCTGCGCGTCTCGCCAAAGGTGGCGGCGCTGTCACGCACCTCGGGCAGCATGTTCATGGGGATGTCGAACAGGTCGCAGATCGTCTGGCTCCACCGGCCTTTGCGAATGTCATAGAGCATGGTGCGCGCCGCGTTGGTGGCGTCTGTCACATGCGCAGCACCACCGGTCAGCTTCCAGATCAGATAGGTATCGACCGTGCCGAACAGCAGCTCGCCCCTTGCGGCGGCGTCGCGCGCGCCCTCGGCGTTGTCGAGGATCCATTTCAGCTTGGTCGCCGAAAAATAGGGGTCCAGCAGCAGTCCGGTGCGGTCCGCGAACATCTCGGCATGGCCTGCCTCGCGCAGGGTGCGGCAGAAGTCGCCGGTGCGGCGGTCCTGCCAGACGATGGCATTATGCACCGGTTCGCCGGTCCTGCGGTTCCAGACGACAGTGGTTTCACGCTGATTGGTGATGCCGATGGAGACGATATCCTTTGCGTCGATCCCGGCCCGTTCGATGACCTGACGGCAGGTTCCGGCGGTCGACGCCCAGAGGTCGCGGGGGTCATGTTCGACCCAGCCCGATTGCGGAAAGATCTGGGGAAACTCCTCTTGCGCGGTGGCGTGGAGGTTCAGGCCTTCGTCAAACAGGATCGCGCGGGAGGATGTGGTGCCCTGGTCGATGGAAAGAACGTATTTCATATCGTGTCCGGCAGATTGGAAAGTCTTTGAAATGGCATGGGGGGCCTGCGCCCCCCATACAGGTATCATGATGGGGACTTATTCCCAGGACTTGATCAGCTCATCGTAGGAGATGGTCTTGGGCTCTTCGTCCTCGTTTTCCAGCTTCGCCTTGGGCGAGCCTTCCATCGACAGCCACTCCTGCGGGTCCCTTTCCTCGTTCAGCTTCGGTCCGATGTCGCCCTGCACGCCTGCGCGTTCCAGACGCTCCATCACCCGCTCCTGATCCGCGCAAAGGGCATCAAGCGCCTCTTGCGGGGTCTTGGCACCGGACATGGCGTCACCGATGTTCTGCCACCAAAGCTGCGCCAGCTTGGGGTAGTCCGGGACGTTGGTGCCGGTGGGCGACCATGCCACACGGGCGGGCGAGCGGTAGAACTCGACCAGACCGCCCAGCTTGTCCGCACGTTCGGTGAAGCTTTCGTGCTGGATGGTGGATTCACGGATGAAGGTCAGGCCGACATGGGACTTCTTCACGTCCACGGTCTTGGAGGTGACGAACTGCGCATAGAGCCATGCCGCCTGCGCGCGGTCCACGGGCGTCGATTTCATCAACGTCCACGACCCCACGTCCTGATACCCGATCTTGGTGCCCTCTTCCCAGTATACGCCGTGCGGCGAGGGGGCCATGCGCCATTTGGGCGTGCCGTCCTCGTTCATCACGGGCAGACCTTCCTTGACGGTATCGGCGGTGAAAGCCGTGTACCAGAACATCTGCTGGGCGACGTTACCCTGCGCCGGGATCGGGCCGGCTTCGGAGAAGGTCATGCCCGCGGCTGCCGGGGGCGTGTACTTTTCCAGCCACTCGATGGCCTTGGTCACGGCATAGACCGCCGCGGGGCCGTTGGTCGCGCCGCCACGGGCCACGCAGGACCCGACGGGCTGCGACTGGTCGTTCACCCGGATGCCCCATTCGTCCACCGGCAGGCCGTTCGGCTCGCCCTTGGATCCGGCACCGGCCATCGACAGCCAGGCGTCGGTATAGCGCCAGCCCAGCGACGGGTCCTTCTTGCCGTAGTCCATGTTGCCAAAGACTTCGCCGTCGACACCCATGTGGCTCAGGTCGCGCCCGGTGAAGAATTCGGCGATGTCCTCGTAGGCCGACCAGTTGACCGGAACGCCCAGTTCATAGCCGTAAGCCTCCTGGAAGTCGGCCTTGTTCTTGTCGTCGTTGAACCAGTCGTAGCGGAACCAGTAGAGGTTCGCGAACTGCTGGTCTGGCAGCTGGTACAGCTTGCCATCCGGCGCCGTGGTGAAATCGGTGCCGATGAAGTCGGCCAGGTCCAGGCCGGGGTTGGTCACGTCCGCGCCTTCGCCCGCCATCCAGTCGGTCAGGTTGCGCACCTGCTGATAGCGCCAATGCGTGCCGATCAGGTCGGAGTCGTTGATATAGGCATCATAGACGTTTTCGCCCGACTGCATCTGCGTCTGAAGCTTTTCGACCACGTCGCCTTCGCCGATCAGGTCGTGCGTGACCTGGATCCCGGTGATCGCGGTAAAGGCGGGTGCCAGCACCTGGCTTTCGTAGGTATGGGTGGTGATGGTTTCCGACACGACGTTGATCGACATGCCCTGATAAGGCTCTGCCGCGTCGATGAACCATTGCATCTCCGCTTCCTGATCTGCACGGCTGAGCGCCGACATATCGCCGATTTCCTCGTCCAGGAATGCCTTGGCCGCGTCCATGTCGGCAAAAGCCGGACCACTGAACATGCCAAGTGCCAGCACAACGGCGGTACTTGATTTCAGATTGAGTTTCATCTTTTCCTCCCAGTTTTCGAAACTACGCTTGATCTTATGCAGCCGGACGACAGCCCGGCGGCGGTCGAACCACATTGTCTAGACCCAGCGAAACACCGCCGCTGCATAGACAAGGCAGACAATCAGGGCATACGGCTGGTTTGCCCCGACAATTCCGAGCCATGCCAGATTGATAAAGGCGCTGCCCAGAAGTGTGATGAAAAGACGATCGCCGCGCGTCGTCTCCATGCCCAGAACGCCACGGCGCGGCGTTTCGGGAAACTTGATAGCGAGAAAGGTGAAGGTGATCAGCAGCGACGCGATGATGATGAAGAAGATCGCGGTCGGCCATGTCCAAGCCATCCAGTCCATGTTCAGGTCCCTCCATTCGAGACGTCGATGCGACCGCGCGCCATTCCGCCCTGCGCCGACGCCGGGATGGCAGGCGAAAGGATCAGCGCAGGGGCCGTATATGTCAGTTTGCGCGGGGTCACGGGTAGAACTCGCACCATGCGTCGTAGATCCAGCCGCGGAACTTCACCGCCTTGCCGTTCCTGGCGCCGTTCTCGACGTAAAGCCAGTTGCCCTGGCCGCCGTAGACGAATGCAGCATCGCCGTTATAGAGGCTGCCGATCTGCTGGTACTTGCTGCCGGGACCCGTGCGCAGCGCCAGAAAACCGTCGCCATTGGGGTCCAGCCCCTTGATCAGACAGCCGGTGTCGGTCGGGCCGCGGTTGCCCGGTACGACGATGTTCTGAGCCGATGCGGTGGACGCCAGCGCCCCCAGAACAGCCAGCGATATCAGTGTTTTCTGCATCAAACCCTCCCCAGGGCAAAGCCCTTGGCGATATAGTTGCGGACAAAATAGATCACCAGCGCACCCGGCACGATGGTCAGGATCCCCGCGGCGGCGAGCACGCCCCAGTCGATGCCGCTGGCGCCCTGTGTCCGTGTCATGATGGCGGCGATGGGTTTCGCGTCCACCGTGGTCAGGGTCCGGCTCAGCAGCAGTTCGACCCAGGAAAACATGAAGCAGAAGAACGCCGCGACGCCGATCCCGCTTGCGATCAGCGGCATGAAGATCCGCACGAAGAAGCGCGGAAAGGAATAGCCGTCGATATAGGCGGTCTCGTCGATCTCCTTGGGCACGCCGCGCATGAACCCTTCGAGGATCCAGACCGCCAGCGGCACGTTGAACAGGCAATGCGCCAGCGCCACGGCGATATGCGTGTCGAACAGCCCGACCGAGGAATAGAGCTGGAAGAACGGCAGGGCAAAGACCGCGGGCGGCGCCATGCGGTTGGTCAGCAGCCAGAAGAACAGGTGCTTGTCGCCCATGAAGTGATAGCGCGAGAACGCGTAGGCGGCGGGCAGCGCCACGGCAAGGCTGATGACGGTGTTCATCACCACATAGATCAGCGAATTGACGTAGCCCATGTACCACGCCGGATCGGTCAGGATGGTGCGGTAGTTGTCCAGCGTCAGGTCGCGCGGCCAGAGCGTGAAACTGTTCAGGATCTCCGTGTTGGTCTTCAGGCTCATGTTCAGCAGCCAGTAGATCGGCAGCAGCAGGAACAGCAGGTAAAGCGTCATCACCACGGCGGAGCCGCTGGGGCGCGGGAACCGGCGGGTTTTCACATTGGCCCTGGATGCGGTCACGTCCCCGGGGATCGGGGCTGCGCCGGGGGCGGAGGTTGTGTCGCTCATGTGCACGCTCCCTTGGTGGCGGCGGTGAGGCTTAGCTTGCGCATCTGGTCAGCTCTCCTTCGCGTCGAGGGTGGTCATCACCGTGTAGAACACCCACGAGATCAGCAGGATCACGAGGAAATACATCAGCGAGAACGCGGCGGCAGGGCCGAGGTCGAACTGCCCCAGCGCCATTTTCACCAGGTCGATGGACAGCAGGGTTGTGGCGTTGCCCGGCCCGCCGCCGGTGACGACGAACGGCTCCGTATAGATCATGAAACTGTCCATGAAGCGCAGCAGGATCGCGATCATCAGAACGCCTGCCATCTTGGGCAGTTCGATAAAGCGGAACACGGCCCAGCGGCTGGCCTGGTCGATCTTGGCCGCCTGATAATAGGCATCGGGGATCGACTTCAGCCCGGCAAACGCCAGCAGCGCCACCAGCGATGTCCAGTGCCAGACGTCCATCACGACGATGGTGGCCCATGCGGCAATGGTGTCCTGGGTGTAGTTGTAGGAAATGCCCAAAGCGTCCAGCGTGTACCCCAGCAGACCGATGTCCACCCGGCCGAAGATCTGCCAGATCGTGCCGACGACGTTCCACGGGATCAGCAGCGGCAACGACATCAGCACCAGGCAGAAACTGGACCAGAAGCCGCTTTTCGGCATGTTCAGCGCCACAAAGATACCCAGCGGAATCTCGATCGCCAGGATCACGCCGGAAAAGATCAGTTGCCGGCTGAGGGCGGACCACATGCGGTCGCTGTCGAGCATTTCCTCGAACCACTCAAGGCCCGCCCAGAAGAATTCGTTCTGCCCGAAGGTGTCCTGAACCGAATAGTTGACCACCGTCATCAGCGGGATCACGGCAGAGAAGGCCACCAGGATCAGCACCGGCAGGACGAGAAACCAGGCTTTTTGATTGACTGTCTTGTTCATGCCGCCACCCCTTCCTTGCGCCAGTCGTCGACATAGACGTTCACATGATCCGGCGCGAAGGTGATATGATTCATATCGGCCGAAATCTCCTGCCCCTCGGCGGCGACAATGCTGATTTCCCTGCCAAAGAGATCGGCGCGGACGATCTTGTGCCGCCCCACGTCTTCGACCCGGCGCACCCTGACCGGCAGGCCATCGCCCCGGGTCAGGGTCACGAACTCGGGCCGCACACCCAGGGCGACATCACCCGTCAACGTGCCGTAGTTCTGCTGCAGGGCCAGCGGGGTCCCATTGACCACCGCCTGCGTGCCGGAGACGTCGGCGGGGATCACGTTCATCCCCGGCGAGCCGATGAAATAGCCGACGAATGTATGTTCGGGCCGCTCGAACAGTTCTTGCGGGGTGCCGATCTGCACCACGCGACCATCGTACATCACCACCACCTTGTCGGCAAAGGTCAGCGCCTCGGTCTGGTCGTGGGTGACATAGATCATCGTGTGCCCGAATTCATGGTGCAGCGATTTGAGCTGCGTGCGCAGTTCCCACTTCATATGCGGGTCGATCACCGTCAGCGGCTCGTCAAAGAGCAGCGCATTCACGTCCTCGCGCACCATCCCGCGGCCCAGGCTGATCTTCTGCTTGGCGTCCGCCGTCAGCCCCCGCGCCCGGCGGTTCAGCTCGTCCTCCATCCCGATCATCTGCGCGATCTTCTGCACCCGCTCGGCGATATAGGCCGGCTGCTCCCCGCGGTTGCGCAGGGGAAAGGCCAGATTGTCCCGGACCGTCATCGTGTCGTAGACCACCGGAAACTGGAACACCTGCGCGATGTTGCGCGCAGCGGTGGTGGCATCCGTGACGTCCTTGTCATCGAACAGGATACGGCCCTGGCTGGGATGCAGCAGGCCCGAGATGATGTTGAGCAGCGTGGACTTGCCGCAGCCCGAAGACCCCAGCAGCGCATAGGCCTCGCCGTCCGTCCAGACGTGGTTCAGTTCCTTCAATGCAAAGTCATCCTCGCCCTTCGGGTTGGGCAGGTAGGAATGGGCGAGGTTGTCGAGGGTGATTTTTGCCATGTCCCGTTCCTCAGGCTGCCAGCGCGTAGGACGCCGGTGCCACCAGCTCGCCCGTTTCGCTGAAGATGTAGATATGACGCGGCTCCAGATAGACCGGCAGCGTGCTGCCCAGTTTCAGGTCGTGGACGCCGTGGATCAGCCCGACCCACCTGCGCCCCGCGTAATCGAGGTGGACAAAGGTTTCCGATCCGGTCAGCTCGGTCACGTTGAGCCGGGTGTCGAACATGATGCCGCCGGTCGCGGGCTGGGACAGTTCGACGTGGTTGGGGCGGAAACCGGCGATGTAGCTGCCGTCGGCAAGGTCCGCCAGCGGCCCTTCGGCCACCGCGGTCTGTCCCTTGCCGAAGGTCAGTTCGCCGCCCCGCTTGGTCACGTCGAGGAAATTCATGGGCGGATCGCTGAAGACCCGCGCCGTGGTTGCATCCACCGGCTGGCGGTAGACCGTGGGCGTCGGGCCGAATTGCGTCACCCGACCCTCCCAAAGGGTCGCGGTGTTGCCGCCCAGCAGCAGCGCCTCCTCCGGTTCGGTGGTGGCATAGACGAACACGGCGCCGGATTGTTCGAAGATCTTGGGGATCTCGACGCGCAGTTCCTCGCGCAGCTTGTAGTCGAGGTTGGCCAGGGGTTCGTCCAGCAGGACAAGCCCGGCGTTCTTGACCAGCGCGCGGGCCAGCGCGCACCGCTGCTGTTGCCCGCCCGACAGCTCCAGCGGTTTGCGGTCAAGCATCGGCTCAAGCTGCATCAGCGCGGCGGCCTGTTTCACGGCCGTGTCGATCTCGGCCTTCGACTTGCCCATCAGCCGCAGGGGCGAGGCGATGTTGTCGTAGACCGTCATCGACGGGTAGTTGATGAACTGCTGGTAGACCATGGCGATCCTGCGGTCCTGCACCCGCATCCCGGTGACGTCCTTGCCCTCCCACCAGACCTGGCCGCCGGTCGGCATGTCCAGCCCGGCCATCAGGCGCATCAGTGATGTCTTGCCCGAAGACGTAGGGCCAAGGAGCACGTTCATCGTGCCCGCCTCCAGTGTCAGGTCTGTCGGGTGGATATGGGTTTCACCGTTCACCACCTTGGACACGCCTTTGAATTCCAGCGTCATCTTAACCTCACTACTCCGCCGCCGCCGACAATCCGCGATCCGCCGCGTCGGCGATCCAGTCGTCAAGCGCCGCGATTTCGTCTGCCGTCATGCGCAGACCCAGCTTGCTGCGCCGCCAGACGACATCCTCGGCGCGTTGCACGTATTCGTTTTCCATCAGCCAGCGGACTTCACGCTCCGTCAAGGTCGCGCCGAAATGGCGGCCCAGATCGGCGGCCTCTGCCGCATCACCCAGTATGGCGCGGGCCTGCGTCCCATAGGCGCGGACAAGCCGCCGCGCCCAGGCCGGGTCCAGGAAGCTGTAGTCGCGCACCAGCCCGTCGATCAGCGTCAGCACCCCGTCCACCGGGAAATCGCCGCCCGGCAGCGGCACGCCCGCCGTCCAGGGCCCCTTGACGTGCAGCACTTCGCCCACCTTCTCCAGCGCGCTTTCGGCCAGCCGGCGGTAGGTCGTGATCTTGCCGCCAAAGACATTGACGGCGGGCGCGCCCCGGCTTTGATCCAGATGGATGGTGTAATCGCGGGTCGCCGCCGTCGCGCTGGTGGCCCCGTCGTCATAAAGCGGGCGGACCCCCGAATAGGTCCATACGATGTCGTCGGTCGAGATCGGATCGGCCAGGTATTCGTTCACGAAATCAACGAGGTACCTCTGCTCTTCGGGGGTGCATTCGGGCTTGGTGTCCGGGTCGTGGTGTTCCTGATCGGTGGTGCCGATCAGGGTGAAATCCGTCTCATAGGGGATGGCAAAGATGATCCGCCCGTCCGTGCCCTGAAAGAAATAGCATTTGTCATGCTCGAACAGACGTTTCGTCACGATATGGCTGCCCCGGACCAGCCGCACGCCGCCGGTCTGGTTGCTGCGGATCGTGCCGCGAAGCACGTCACCCACCCAGGGCCCCGCCGCGTTGACGATCATCCGCGCGGTGGCCTTCACCGTCTGCCCGGTATTGGTGTCCTGCATGGTGACTGTCCAGCCACCCTCCGACGGTTCCGCGCCAGTGACCTTGTGCCGCGACAGGATGCGCGCGCCGCGGGCCTGCGCATCGCGGGCATTCAGCACCACCAGACGCGAATCCTCGACCCAGCAATCGGAATATTCATAGGCATGTTCGAATTTGGGCTTCAGCGGCGCGCCTTCGGGGCTGTTGTGCAGGTCCACGCTGGTTGTGCCGGGCAGGATCTTGCGACCGCCCAGATTGTCATACATGAACAGCCCCAGCCGGATCAGCCAGGCGGGTCTGCGCCCCTTCATCCAGGGCATCACGGTGTTCAGCAGCTTGGAGGTCGGCGTGGTCGTGTCGAACCGCATGGACGGGTGGTAGGGCAGGACGAAACGCATCGGCCAGGCGATGTGCGGCATGGCGCGCAGCAGCGTTTCACGCTCCACCAGTGCTTCGCGCACCAGGCGCACCTCGAAATATTCCAGATAGCGCAATCCGCCGTGAAACAGCTTGGTGGACGATGCGGAGGTGGCGGAGCCTATGTCGTTCATCTCGGCCAGGCAGACGGAAAGACCCCTACCCGTGGCGTCGCGCGCAATGCCGCAGCCGTTGATGCCCCCGCCGATCACCAGCAGGTCGTATTCCGGCGTCATGACGTCCTCCCCCAAGCGATTCAATTTTCGCTTTTCGGGAAACTCGCAAATAATACGTTCAAAAGGAAGAGGTTTACGTTCGTTTATGCGCGGTTTCTGATATCCATCTGAAACAGCGGGCAAATTTCGCGCGTTTCAGGTGCGGGTTTGCCGCTTTGGCGGCCTGTCGAGGCGCCGATGCGCGTTGAATCGGGTGACGCAGGCCGCCGGATGGGTGTAGCAAGGTCCCATTCTTTCGATTCGAGGCGTGGAATGAGCCAAACCCTGCGCAAACCGGAGATCATCCAGATCGCCCGCCGTGAGGGCAAGGTCACGGTCGAGGGGCTGGTGGAGCATTTTGGCGTCACCCCCCAAACCATCCGCCGCGACCTGACGGAGCTGGCCGATGACGGTCGGCTCGAACGGGTGCATGGCGGGGCGGTGCTGCCCTCCACCACCACCAACATCGGCTACAGTGAACGGCGCGAGCTGAACCAGGCGGCCAAGGTGGACATCGGCCGCGCCTGCGCGCAGTTCATTCCCAACGACTGTTCCGTCTTTCTGAACATCGGCACGACGACAGAGGCGGTGGCCATCGAACTGCTGCGCCACGAGGGTCTTCTGGTCGTGACCAACAACATCAACATCGCCGTGATCCTGTCGGAAAACCCCAACATCGAGGTCATCGTCACCGGCGGCCATCTGCGCCGGTCCGACGGCGGGCTGGTGGGCGACCTCGCGACCCAGACCATCCGGCAGTTCCGCTTTGACTATGCCGTGATCGGCTGTTCCGCCCTGCGTCACGATGGCGATATTCTGGATTTCGACGTGCAGGAGGTCGGTGTCAGCAAGACCATCATCCAGCAGTCGCAGGAAGTTTTCCTGGCCGCGGACAGTTCCAAGTTCGGGCGAAAGGCCCCGGCGCGCATCGCCTCCATGGCGGACGTGGACCGCTTTGTCACGGACCGCCCGCTGTCCGACGAATGCCGCCGCTTTTGCGAAAACGCGGGCACCAGGGTGCATTATGCCTGAGAGGTGCGCGGCATGAGCGGCTTTGTCGGCGTCCTGATGCTGGACACGGCGTTCCCCCGGATTCCGGGCGATGCGGGCAATGCCGACAGCTATCCCTTTCCGGTGCGGCTGCGTGTCGTGCCGGGGGCGGGATCGACCGAGATCGTGCAGGGGACTGCGCCCCCGCCCGCGCTGACGGCGGCCTTTATCGACGCGGCCCGCGCGCTGGAGGCAGAGGGCGCGGTCGGCCTGGTTTCGACCTGCGGCTTTCTGGTGCACATCCAGGAGGAACTGGCGGCGGCGGTGAAGATCCCGGTGATGCTGTCGGCGCTGTCGCTCTACCCCGCGCTGCGGCTGGCATCCGGCAACCGCCCTGTCGGCATCCTGACCGCGTCGCGCCAGAGCCTGCTGGCGGGCGGGTTGGCCTCTGCCGGGATTGACCCCGCCGCCGTGCATGTGGCGGGGGTGCAGGGCTGCACCGCCTTTGCCGAGGCCATCCTGCGCCCCAAGTCGGAACAGCCCGATACCCTGAACGCCGAGGCGATCGGCACCTATTGCGCCAGCCTCGCCGCCGGGATGGTGGCAAAGGATCCTCGGCTGGCCTGTTTCCTGCTGGAATGCGGCAACCTGCCGCCCTATGCGGATCGCATCCGTCAGGCCACAGGGCGGCCGGTCTTTGGCATCGGCGATGCGGCGGCGCTGCTCTGGCGCGGTGCGCAAGGTTGAATGCCGCCCAAGTCGGCAGTAGCCTTGCAGAACGCCCGATCAGGGGTAATCGGAGGACCCCGCGATGCGCGGCGATAGCCTAGCCCAAAGACGTCTGCGCACCTGGATCAGGCTCATGCGCCTGACCCGCCAGACAGAGAACACCCTGCGGGATTACATGCGTGTGAGCCACGATACCACGCTGCCGCGCTTTGACGTGATGGCGGCGCTCTATCGGTCGGACAAGCCGGTGAAGATGAGCACGCTCAGCCAGATGCTGCTGGTCTCGAACGGCAATGCTTCCACCGTGGTGGACCGGCTTGAAAAGGACGGTCTTGTCATCCGCATGTCGGGGCAGGAGGACCGGCGCGTGGTCCACGTGAGCCTGTCCGAAGAGGGCCGCGCCCGGTTCGAGACGCTGGCAGCCGGTCACGCGACGCTGGTGGACCGCCTGTTCGCCGGACTGGACGCGGACGATCTGGACCAGATCCGGGACCTGCTGCACCGCGCCGAGGCCGGCGTGTGACGGGAACATTGATTTACCCCGGCGCAGACCGGTCGTGCACGGGGTGCGGCGACATTGCCCCCGGAGCCGGGCCGGGCGACACCTGCTGCCAACAGTCAAGAGGACAGACATGAAACTCGTTACCTACCAAGCCCATGTTGAAGCCGCCCCGCGCCTGGGCGTTCTGCAGGATGCCACCGTGGTCGATGTGGCCGAATTCGGGGCGGGTGCAGGGCTGGATCTGCCGCATCGGATGCTGGACTTCATCGACCTCGGCCCGACCGCCGTGACCCGTCTGCAGGCGGCGCTTCAGGCGGCGCGGGGCGACTGGGGCAACGCCAGCGCCCTCCCCCTGCACAACGTCAAGCTGCTGGCCCCGATCCCGCGCCCGCGCAAGAACATCTTCGGCATCGGGCTGAACTATCTCGACCACGTCGCCGAAAGCGCCAAGGCGCTGGACACCCAGCCGGACCTGCCCAAACAACCCGTCGTCTTTTCCAAGCCGCCGACCGCGGTGATCGGCCCGGACGACCCGGTCCGGCACAACGCCGATATGACACAGCAGCTCGATTGGGAGGTCGAACTGGCCGTCATCATCGGCACCCGCGCCCAGCAGGTGCCACGCGACACCGCTCTGTCGCATGTGTTCGGCTATTCGGTCATCATCGACATCTCGGCACGGGACAACCGCCGCGCGGGTCAATGGATCTTTTCCAAGGGCATGGACAGCTACGCGCCCTTCGGCCCCTGTATCGTCACGGCGGATGAAATTCCCGACCCGCAGGTGCTGGATCTGTGGCTGACGGTCAATGGCGTGAAAAAGCAAAGCTCGAACACCGCCAAGATGCTGTTCAAGGTGGACGAGCTGATCGCCGATCTCAGCACCGGCATCACGCTTGAGCCGGGGGACATCATCGCCTCGGGCACGCCCGAAGGCGTGGGCGCGGGCCGCGATCCGCAAGAGTGGCTCTGGCCCGGTGACGTGATCGAGGCGCATATGCAGGGCATCGGCTCCATCCGGCATCCGGTGATCAACAGCACGCCTGTAAAATAAGGCGCGGTGCCCGGGTCGGTTGCGGACAAGGGCGGGATCCTGCGCGAAGGTCGCTTTTTCCGCTGCGATGCGGAAAATGGCGGGTATGAGCCCAGTTTGACGGATGCTGCCAAGCGTACCAAAGCCTGCTCTGTCGTCATGCTGCGAAACAAGTGACAGAAGCCACCATTTTTGACTAGGAGATTCTGTCATGGCGTTATTGTCACAGGCTCTGTAGAAATTTGACTGCTGAGTTTGCTGGTGTGTATCCTGCTCCAATCCGTGCAGCGAGAAAGGTGAAAGCCGTGACGTTCCAGCTAGTGGGCAATGGCCCACAAATCTACGAAGAGGTCATGGTGCCCCTTTGGTTTGGTCGGTGGGCCGAGGCGCTAATTGATCTGGTATCACTTCAAAAGTCCGAAAGTGTTTTGGATGTTGCATGCGGAACAGGCGTGACGACGCGGATGGCAAAGGAGAAAGTCGGGCCAAATGGAAGGGTAGACGGCCTCGATATTAACGCGCCAATGCTTGCAACGGCACAGGAACTGGCGGATGGCCTCGACGTCAACTGGATCGAGAGCGATGTCTGCGACAGCGGTCTACCGTCGGAAACTTACGATGTCATCCTGTCGCAACACGGCTACCATTACTTCCCTGACAAACCCCAGGCTCTCAAAGAGTTTTTGCGGCTACTTGTTCCGGGCGGACGTTTGGCTTTCTCAATTTGGGACGGGCATAGCCCATATACAAACGCAATCTGTGCTGCGGTCGAGCATCACATTTCAGCTGAGATTGCGAATAAGCAACGCTCCCAACGACAAACACCGTCTCAAGATGATCTAAAAGAACAGTTGAGCGCCCAAGGATTCACCAATGTGGCAGTTCATCGACAAAAGCTCATGATTGACGTGCCGCTCGCGCCGGAGTTTGTACCTTTACATCTTGGGTCGATGCCCATTGCAGGCGCGTTTGCAGGACTTGCCGAAGCGGCCCAGAAAGCACTGATCGACGAGGTTACCGAGGCCCTATCAGACTACGTTCAAGGGGATCGGCTGGTTTACCCAGACGCTGTGCATGTGGCGGTTGGGTACAAATAGAGATGCCTCTGACGGCGTTTTTATGGCATGTGAGAGGCAAGCTAAACGCGCCCAAAGCCTGATTTTTGGCCAAAACTCATGCGTTTTTGTCACAAGCGAAAACGACCGTTTTTGATCATCCCTGATCAGAGAAGCTGACCTTCGCGCAACCGTAGCGAAAGCTGGCTTCGTCCGCTCTGCCGACCTTCACTAGCCCGACCGCCCCTTGGGCGGGCATTTTCTGACGGTTTTGCGTTGTCGCGGGGGCCAGGCCAGGATCAGACATAATGTGGCCTGGACTGCCGTTGTGATGCGCCCGCGGTCGGGGTCAGCGACATGACGCGGAACAGGTCCTACCTGACAACCGAACCTACGGCAGGACCGCCGTCGCCTCGATCTCCACCAGCGCTTCGTCCTCGATCAGGCCCGCGACGACGACCATTGCCATGGCGGGGAAATTCCGGCCCAGCACCTTGCGATAGACCTCGCCCATCTCGCGCTGCTTGGCCAGGTATTCGCGTTTGTCGGTGATGTACCATGTCAGACGGACCAGGTCCTCGGGCCTGCCGCCCGCCGCCTCAAGCACCGCCAGGATGTTGCGCAGCGCCTGTTCGGTCTGGCCGATGAAATCATGAGCCTCGAATTTCTGGTCGGCGGTCCAGCCGATCTGCCCCCCGATGTAGATCTGCTGCCCGGCGGCCTTCACGCCGTTGGCATAGCCCTTTGCCTTGGCCCATCCGTCGGGCTGAATCACCTCATGCGCCATGTGACGTCTCCTTTTTCATATGTTCTTCCAGCCGCGCGCGCGGCGTACCGGGCCAGGCGGCGGGCCGCCCCCCGCTGTCGATGAAGACGACCGTGGAGGTCGCCGTGAACCGCTGTTCCCCGCCGCAGCGCGCGTCATAGGCAAACCCGAGGCTGCTGCGGCCAAGCCGGGTGATGGTCAGACCGATCTCCAGCTGATCACCCAACCGGGTGGGTGCCTGAAACTGCGCCTCGATCCCCGCGGTGGGGACACCACAATCCTGATGCATACCGGAGAACGGCAGCAAGACGACCTTTTCAAAGAAGTCCTCGACCGTGTCGTTCATCATCTCGAAATAGCGCGGGTAGAATACGATGCCCGCCGGGTCGCAATGGCGGAACCTGACCTTCTGATGGTAGATAAACGGCACGGCTCAGACCCCCAGATACCGGTCGCGGACCTCGACGGACAGATCGTCCATGGCCCCGGTCCAGACCGACGCTCCCCGCTCCAGGATCACTACCCGGTCGGCGACGCGGCGCAATTCACTGATGGTCTTGTCCACCACCAGGATCGACAGGCCCGCATCGCCCTTGAGCGTGGCGATGGCGGCCCAGATTTCCTGCCGCACCACGGGGGCCAGTCCCTCGGTCGCCTCATCCAGGATCAGCAGGCGGGGGTTCGTCATCAGCGCGCGGCCGATGGCCAGCATCTGCTGTTCGCCCCCTGACAGTGACCCGGCCATCTGGTCGCCGCGTTCCTCCAGCCGGGGGAACAGCGCGTGCACCCGGTCGAAATTCCAGTGCCCCGGACGGGCGGAGGCGTAAAGGTTCTCGCGCACGGTCAGGTTGGTAAAGCACCGCCGCCCCTCGGGCACCAGCCCAAGGCCCAGTTTGGCCGCCCGGTGCGCGGGCAGGCCGGACAGGTCCTGCCCGGCAAAGCGGACCTCGCCCCGGGTGTTCTTCAGCAGGCGGCAGATCACTTTGATGGTGGTCGACTTGCCCATGCCGTTGCGGCCCATGAGGGCGACGACCTCGCCCTCGCGCACGTCAAGGTCCACCCCGAACAGGGCTTGCGATGCGCCGTAGCTGGCGGTGATGCCGCCCATCGACAACAGGCTCATGCCGCGCCCTCCTCGCCCAGATAGGCGGTTTTGACATCCGCATTGTTACGAATGTCGTCGACGTTGCCGGTTGCGATGATCTTGCCGTAGACCAGCACGCTGATCCGGTCCGCCAGCGCAAAGACCGCGTCCATGTCGTGTTCCACCAGCAGGATCGGTGCCTGTTGTTTCAGATCGCGCAGGAACGCCGTCAGCTCTTGCGAGCCCTCGGCGCCCATGCCCGCCATCGGTTCGTCCATCAGGAATGCCTTGGGGGACAGGGTCAGGGCCACGGCGACCTCCAGCTGCCGCCGCTGGCCGTGCGACAGTTCAGAGGTCAGGGTGCTGGCATGATCGGCCAGCCCCACCCGTTCCAGCGCGGCAGTGGCCCGGTCCAGCAGGGCGCGGTCCTTCATCGCGGGGCGGAAAAAGCTGAAGGTGCGGCCGCTTTGCCCGATGGCGCCCAGCACGGCGTTTTCCATCACCGTATAGTCCATCGCCAGCGCGGAGATCTGAAAGGTGCGGCCCAGCCCGGCCTGTGCCCGCCCGGCCACCGACAGCCCGCTGACATCGCGGCCCATGAAATGCACGCTGCCCCGGTCGGGTTTCAGGCCCCCGGCGATCTGCTTGATCAGGGTGGACTTGCCCGCCCCGTTCGGGCCGATCAGCGCGTGGATTTCACCCGCGCGCAGGTCCAGCGAAATGCCGTCGCTGGCCCTCAGGGCGCCAAAGCTCTTGTGCAGATCGCGCACGTCAAGGATCACGTCACCCGGCATGGCGCACCTCCCGGCGGGACAGACCGCCGATCAGACCGCCCTTGGCGAACAGGACGACGAACAACAGGATCACACCCAGATAGATGTGCCAGTAATCTGACAGCCCGCCCAGCATATGTTCGAGCAGGATGTAGACCGCCGCCCCCGCCACCGGGCCGCACAGGCGCGCGACCCCGCCCAGAATGATGAACACCATGATTTCGCCCGAGGTGTGCCAGCTGAACATCGTCGGGCTGACGAAACGGTTCAGGTCGGCGAACAGCGCCCCGGCCAATCCCGTGATCGCCCCCGATATGACGAAGGCGGTGAGCCGCAGCCGATAGACGTTGATGCCGACCGTGCGGGCGCGCTCCTCGTTCTGGTGCGCCCCGTGCAGCGCCAGACCGAAAGGCGACCTGTTCAGCGTCCGGACCAGCAGCAGCACGATCAGCAGCACCGCGAAACACAGGCCGAAAAACTGTATCGGATCCAGCGTGTTCAGCCCCGGAAAGCCATTGCGCACATAGATCGACAGCCCGTCTTCGCCGCCGTAGGCGGGCCAGGAGATCGCGAAGTAATAGAGCATCTGGCCAAAGGCGAGCGTGACCATGATGAAATAGACCCCCGAGGTCCGCAGCGACAGCGCGCCGACCAGCAGCGCGACAAGCGCGCTGGCGATGATGGCCACCAGCCAGATGACCGGCATGGATTTGGTGCCTTCGATCAGGAAAGGCACCTCCATGAGGGGGGCGTAGCTTTGCGCGTGGCTGGCCAGGATGCCCATGGCATAGCCGCCGACCCCGAAGTAGGCGGCGTGGCCAAAGCTGACCAGCCCGCCCTGCCCCAGCGCCAGGTTCAGCCCCACGCCCGCCAGCGCAAGCACGGTGGCCTTTGTCGCCAGCGTGATGATGAAGGGTTCGTCCAGCGCGAATGCGGCCAGTGGCACCGCCAGCAGCAGCCCCAGGACCGCCAGGTTGATAACGCGTTCCGGCAACATGTCAGGCGCTCCCGAAAAGGCCGGTGGGTTTGAACAGCAAGACCCCCGCCATGAGAATGTAGATCAGCATGGACGCCAGCGCGGAGCCGACCGAGGTGGCCGCCGACGGGTCCATGAACAGCGCGAAAAGCAGGGGCAGAAGGGACCGGCCCAGCGTGTCGGTCAGGCCCACCAGGACCGCCCCCGCCAGCGCGCCCTTGATCGACCCGATTCCGCCGATCACGATCACCACGAAGGCGAGGATCAGCACCGGCTCTCCCATGCCGACTTCGACCGACTGGATCGCCCCGACCAGCGCGCCTGACAGGCCCGCCAGCGCCGCGCCGAGGGCAAAGACCATGGTGTAGAGGATCGAAATATCGACGCCGAGCGCGCCGATCATCTCGCGGTCGTTCTCGCCCGCGCGGATGCGCATGCCCACCCGAGTCTTCGAAATCAGCAGAAACAGCCCCGCCGCCACCGCCAACCCGATCAGGATGATCGCCAGACGGTATTTCGAATACAGGATGCCACCGGGCAGCGTCACCGTGCCGGACAGGAATTCAGGCGTGTCGAGGTAGAGCGGAAAGGACCCGAAGACCCAGCGTGTCGCCTCGGAAAAGATCAGGATCAGGGCAAAGGTGGCCAGCACCTGGTCCAGGTGATCACGAGCGTAAAGCCTGCGGATCACCGTCAGTTCGATCAGCGCGCCGAAGAGTGCGGCGGCCATCAACGCGGCGATCAGCCCCAGCACGAAGGACCCGGTGGCTGCCGCCCCTGCCGCGGCCACGAAGGCCCCGATCATGAAGAGCGATCCGTGCGCGAGGTTGATCAGCCCCATGACACCGAAGATCAGTGTCAGCCCGGCGGCCATCAGGAACAGCATGACACCGAACTGCAGCCCGTTGAGGATTTGCTCTATCAGCAGGATGGTGGACATGCTCGGCCCCGGTTTCGGGCTGGCGGCCCCGGTCGGGCCGCCAGCGTTTGGCTCAGTTGCTCAGGCCGCATTCGGCGGCATAGACGTCCTGGTGGTCCGTCAGCACGGTCGAGATGATCTTGTTGGTATAGACGTCACCTTCCTTGATCACTTCGCGCACGTAGATGTCCTGAATCGGGTGGTTGTTGTTGCCGAAACTGAACTTGCCCCGGACGGAGGCGAAATCGGCCTCCTTCAGTGCCGCGCGGAAGGCGTCGTGATCCGCGATGCCCGCCTTCTCCACGGCAGAGAGGATCAGGTTCGCGGTATCATAGGCCTGTGCCGCATAAAGCGATGGCAGGCGACCGTAGGCGTCTTCGAACCCTTCGACGAATTTCTTGTTGGCTTCGTTGTCGATGTCCTTGTTCCACTGCGACGTGTTGTGCACGCCCAGAGCGGAATCGCCAACCGCAGGCAGGATCGTCTGGTCAAAGCTGAAAGCGGGTCCGATCACCGGCAGCTCGATGCCGCTGTCCGCCAGCTGCTTGAGGAACGAGATGCCCATGCCGCCCGGCAGGAAGAAGAAGATGCTGTCGGCCTCCGACGCGCGGATCTGCGCGATCTCGGCGGCATAGTCGGTCTGGCCCAGCTTGGTATAAAGCTCACCCGCCAGTTCGCCGCCATAAAGACGCTTGAACCCGGTCAGTGAATCCTGTCCCGCAGGATAGTTCGGCGCGAGGATGAAGGGCTTGGAATAGTTCGACGCCTTGGCATGGGCGCCCGCCGCCTCGTGCAGGTTGTCGTTCTGGTAGGACACCGCGAAATAGTCCTGGTTGCAGCCCTTGCCGGCCAGCTGCGCCGGAGCCGCGTTGGTCGAAACATAGAACTTCCCCTGGGCATTCGCCGCCGGGGCGACGGCCAGCGCCAGGTTGGACCAGACGATGCCGGTCAGAATATCGACCTTGTCGGACTGGATCATCTTGTCTGCGACCTGCACCGCCACGTCGGGCGCGCGTTCGTCATCCTCGACGATCACCTCGACCATGTCATTACCGGCCTGGTCGATGGCCAGCATGAAACCGTCACGGGTGTCGACACCCAGTGACGCCCCCCCGCCGGTCAGCGTGGTGATCAGACCGATCTTGACCTTGCCGCCGTGGGCATCGGACAGCGCGGCGGTCCCGAACGTCATCGCCAGCAAGGCGGCGGTGACTGCTGTGAATTTCCTGTTCATTGTAATCTCCCGGTTGGAACGGCGCATTTTTGCGCTCGGTCAAGCTTGGGAAAGTTCCACGCCGCACGCAAGCGGCCATGAGAACAATCCCTGCCATGCGGTCCAATTTATGGGGCCGGCAGATTTACTTCAAGCAAAAATATTTTGAGTTTGAAATTAATTTCCAGCCCTCCACCGGAACACCGATCTGCGGCAGGTGCCATCGGAAACGGGCGGGCGGCCCTGCCAGCGCAGGACCGCCCCTTTGCCAAAAATGAGTTATTGCGTCGCTTCGGCGTCGACCTCGGGGCCGACCGATACGAGGTAGGCCCAGACATCCCTGGCCTGTTCCTCCTTACGCAGCTTGAACGACATCTTGGACCGTGCCTTGCGGTCGTCCAGATATTCCTGAAGGAAGGCGCGCGGGTCCTGTACGTAGCGCACGAAGTCTTCCTCGTTCCACACCAGTCCGGCCTCTCCCGCCGCCTTGAGGGACGGGCCGTACTTGTCGGCATATTCCGTCTCGGTGCCAGCAACCTGGTTGTAAAGCCCGTAGAGGTTCGGACCTGTGCGACCGCCCTTGACGATCGGGGTCCCCCCGGCGTCGACGATGGCATGGCAGGCCTTGCACTTGGCAAAGATCTTTTTGCCTGCTTCGGCATCGCCCGTGGCGTGGCCGTCGGCAAAGACCGGACCGGCGGCCAAGGCCAGGCTCAGACCCAGTGCGGCTGTCTTGAGAATATTCATCACGAACTCCTGTTCCCGTGCGTTACGGCATCACCCTACCGGTTTTCATCCGGATGCACATGCGACGTTCCTGCGCAGGAAAACCCTTTTACATCCGTTCGGTCCGGTGGCAGTAAACCGCGTCCGAGACCCCATCACGGAGGGCTGCATGACGACCCGCGACATCATGATCCCCGCGTGGATCGACGGCGAACTCACCCCGGTCGAAAAGCTGGCGGCGCACCGGCGCGGGCTGCGGCATCTTGCGGTGTCCGTCTTTGTCATCTGCGGCGACGATATCCTGATCCAGCAGCGCGCGCTTGGCAAATATCATACGCCGAGGCTTTGGGCGAACACCTGTTGCACCCACCCCGATTGGGGCGAACCGGCGCTGGCCTGCGCCACCCGCCGCCTGAACGAGGAACTGGGCATCACCGGGTTGAACCTGCACCATCGCGGTCAGGTCGAATACCGTGCCGAGGTGGGCGGGGGCCTGATCGAGCATGAACTGGTCGATGTCTTTGTCGCCACGGCCCCGGCTGATCTGCCGCTCGACCCGAACCCGGCGGAGGTCATGTCGACGCGCTGGATATCTGTCGATGCGCTGCTGGGCGAGATCGCCGAAACACCCGCCCGGTTCACCCCCTGGCTGCGCATCTACCTTGCCGAGCATCGCGAAACGATATTGGGGTCCGGGACCTGACGGGCCGCGGTCCGGACCCGCGATTAGTCGACAGTGTCGGCGTGGTTTGCCAGCAATCTGCGCAGCAACCCGTCCAGTTGCGCGATTTCCTCTCGGGATAATCCTTTCAGCAGGGTCGCCTGAGTCTTCACATGATCCGCAACGGCCTTGTCGATCAGCGCAAACCCCTTTGGTGTCAGCTTTACCACCGCACGGCGGGCGTCCTTTTTGTCGGAGGTCCGGGTGATCAGGTCCGCTTTCGCCAATTGCTCGATCCGGTTGGTCACTGTGCCGGATGTGATCATCATTGATTCCATCAGCTCGCCCGGAGACAGCGCATGTGGCGGCGGCGACCGGCGCAGCGTCGCCAGCACGTCGAACCCGGCAGCGTTCAGCCCATGCCGCGCAAAGGTCTGTCCCATGCGGCGGGCGTGATGATGGAACAGGCGCGACAGCCGCCCGACCGGCCCCATGGCCCCAACATCGAGGTCCGGCCGCTCCTGCTGCCACTGCGCCAGTATCCGGTCGACTGCATCCATCCCGGCACTCTAGCGACCACTTATCTTGACATCAAGAGAAGCGCCGTTATCTTGATGTCAAGATAAGTGAAGGAGACCGAGATGCCGCGCGTAATCGACCTGATGCTGACGGCGCTCGCCCCGGCGATCTGGGGCAGTACCTATATCGTCACGACCGAACTTCTGCCCGACGGATACCCCATGACAGCCGCGATGCTGCGGGCCCTGCCCGCCGGGGTTCTGCTGCTCGTCTTCACGCGCAACCTGCCCACCGGCATCTGGCTGGTCCGGTCTTTCCTGCTCGGTGCGCTCAATTTCTCGATCTTCTGGTGGCTGCTTTTCGTGGCCGCCTACAGCTTGCCCGGTGGCGTTGCCGCAACCGTGGGCGCGATGCAGCCGTTGATCGTGCTCTATCTGTCCAAGGTCCTGCTGAACCACGCGATCCGGCCCGCCGCCGTCATCGCGGGCGGCGCCGGTATCCTGGGGGTGGCGCTGCTTGTACTGACCCCGCGCGCGGCGCTCGACGGGGTGGGTATCCTCGCGGCACTCGGCGGTGCGATTTCCATGGCATTCGGCACCGTGTTGACGCGGAAATGGCAACCCCCGGTCCCCGCGCTCACCTTTACCGCCTGGCAATTGACCGCCGGTGGCCTGCTCCTGCTTCCCGCTGCGCTTCTGGTCGAGCCGGCGCTGCCGCCTCTCTATCCCAGCGCGGTGCTCGGGTTTCTCTGGCTCGGCCTGATCGGCGGCGCGATGACCTACTTCCTCTGGTTCCGGGGCATCGCCCGGCTCGAACCCGCAACGGTCGCGCCGCTCGGTCTGCTCAGCCCCGTCGCCGCGACATTGCTCGGCCTCGTGATCCTGGACCAGACGTTAAGCGTGCTCCAGACCGCCGGGATGGTTCTGGTCCTGGCCAGTGTCTGGCTTGGTCAGCACGCCCAACGCAACGCGCCCACCCCGGCGGCGCGCCCTGCCTGAAACGCGGATCTGAAAGGACCCGGATGACCGGGTTCCCCCCGTTCCGTCAGCCCCGCCTGTAAAGCGCGAGCCCGCCCGCCAGCGCCAGCATGACAAACCCGCATCCACGCTCAAGCACCATCGCGCCCCTGTCGCGCAGGAACCGCATCGCATTGACACCGACCGCCGCGTAAGCGGTCATGACGGCAAGGTCGATGGCGACAAAGACAAGCGCCAGCGTGACGTATTGACCCAACAAGGGCGCGCCGAGGTCGATGAACTGCGGCAGGAAAGCCGCGAAAAAGATATACCCCTTGGGATTCGTGGCCGCGACCAGAAAACTCTTTCGGAACAGGCGCATCGGGGTACCTGCATTTTGCCCGCGCACCGCCGTCCCGGTCGCGTCGCCCAGGTCGTTTGTCGACCTGAGCATCTGGATGCCAAGCCAGGCAAGGTAGATGACGCCAACCATTTTGACCACGGAAAACCAGAACGCCGACGTCGCCAGGATCGCGCCCAGCCCAAGTGCTGCGGCGGTGATCAGCACGAGGTCAGACAGACCCGCACCAACGATCCCCGCCCCGGCACGCATCATGCCAAAGCGCGACCCGTTGGTCAGCGCCAGCAATACCGTCGGCCCCGGCGTG
>NZ_CP045376.1 GCF_009363555.1 Sulfitobacter sp. THAF37 | reverse complement strand
GGATTGCGCCCTTGAAGCCGATCTTGTGCTTGTATTCCACGACCATAGACAGGAACCGGCCCATCTGCTCCAGCTCCCGGCCAAGGTCGGTGTTGAGCAGTGTCTCATAGCCCTCGCGCCCGCCCCAAAGCACGTAATTCTTGCCCTGCAGCCGGTGCGTGACGTCCATGCAGGCCTTCACGGTCGAGGCGCAATAGGCAAAGACATCCGGGTCCGGGTTGGTGCTGGCACCGGACATGTAGCGCCGGTTGGAGAACATGTTCGCCGTTCCCCACAGCAGCTTGGGGCCGCCATCGGCCATTTTCGTCTCGAAATAGTCGGCCATCTCGTTCAGGCGCTTGTGGCTTTCGGCCAGGCTGTCACCCTCGGGGCGCACGTCATGGTCGTGAAAGCAGAAATAGGGCACGCCGAGGATGCGGAACATGTCGAAGGCGGCATCGGCCTTGGCCCGCGCCAGATCCATCGTATCCGCCGGAAACCACGGGCGCTGGAACGTCTGACCACCGAAGGGGTCGTTCCCTTCCCAGACGAAATTGTGCCAGTAGCAGACCGCAAAGCGAAGATGCTCTTCCATCGTTTTGCCCCCGAGCTTTTCCTGCGGGTCATAGTGACGAAAGGCCAGCGGATTGGTGCTGTCGATCCCTTGATACGTCACCGGGGCGATGTCTGCGAAATATTGGCTCACTGTATGTTCTCACGACTGTAGATGTTCAATTTGATCTTGCCGGCATCGGCAGGGGGTGTGGCGTTTTCGGTCAGGTCGCGCATGATCTTGACGGCGGCGACCACGCCCGCGCGAATGTTCTGGTCGATCACCAGGTCGAAGGTGCCGTTGCGCAGCGCCTCGCGCGAAGTCGGGGTCAATTCATGCACGATCGTCACCGGTTTGGGGTCCAGCGTCTTGATGGCGCGTATCAGCCCCCGGTTGCCCGCCCCGATGGCATAGACACCGACCAGCGGCTGTTCCCTGGCGGCGTCCAGCACGATACGCTCCACCCGGTCGGCATCGTCGCCCCCCTGCCCCGCGGGCAGCAGCGTGCAGCCGCCGTAGCGTTCCTGCATGACCATCCTGAACCCCAGAAGACGTTCGCTGTGGTCCCGGGCGGCCAGCGATCCCGCGATCATCAGGACCGTGCCCCGGTTCCCGGTGAACCGACCCATGAATTCTGCTGCCGTACGGCCCGCCATGACGTTGTCGGGGCCTACGTAGGTATCCCGCCGGGACCCGGGCAGGTCCGCCACAAGGCTCAGCACACGCACGCCCGACGCATGCAGCGCGGCGATTTCCTCATTGATTTCGGGGGCTTCGCTGGCCATCACCGCGACGGCATCGCAATCGAGGTTGCGCAACGCGGCGACCTGATCTTCTACGTCGAACGCCTTTG
Source organism: Sulfitobacter sp. THAF37 (assembly GCF_009363555.1). NCBI lineage: Bacteria > Pseudomonadati > Pseudomonadota > Alphaproteobacteria > Rhodobacterales > Roseobacteraceae > Sulfitobacter > Sulfitobacter sp. THAF37. The sequence goes on along the minus strand of NZ_CP045376.1, from coordinate 99,262 downwards.
TCGGGACGATCTGAAGCAGTATCTGTTTCTTCATCAGGCGCTTTTGCTCTTGCGCCAGCGCCGCATGCAGCAGGGCGACGAACCCGGTGTCACCTGAGGGGACGAGAAAGCAGAAACGATAGACGCGGCGCCGCGACAGGTTTGCAGCGGCAAGGTTGCGGACATAGCCGGTCTGCGCGACCGCGGCTTTGACCCGGTCCACCACCTTGGCCGAAACGCCGCCCCGGTTGTTGAGAACCCGGTCGACGGTCGCAAGGCTGACCTGCGCCGCCTGCGCCACATCGCGAACCGTCGGTCCGTTCATTTCGGCATCCTCCCTGCGCACAAGGATTCAGCAATTTCTGAGGTACGTCAATCAGGATTCTGCTGGCATGCCCTCAGGATGGTGCCGAGGGTATCGTAAGGATCGGATAAGAAAGAAAAAGAAGTGGACTGGCGGCGCGTTGGGCCGCGTGGCCCGACGCGTCACACGCAAAACGCGAACCGCCCCGGTCTGAGGGTTTCCAGACCGGGGGGCAGAATTTTCAACGAATTGAAAACATGCGCCTGAACGCGGTGATTATCGCGTTGTCAGGGCGGCTGTCTGTCTCAGAGGCAGTCGGCCAGTGCGCGTGCGAGGTTGCGCAGCAGGTCGGGGTACAGCATCGGCCCCGGCTCGAGGTCCGATCCCAGCGGGTCCAGCACGCCGGTCCTGGCCGCCGATCCTTCCATGACGCTAGCGACGACGCCGGGGTTGAACTGCGGTTCGGACAGGACACAGGTGATGTTCTGTTCTGTCACCCGCGCCTGAACCTCAGCGATCCTCGCCGGGCTTGGGTCCGACGCGTCAGACAGCGACACCGTGCCCGAGGCGGGCACATCGAAAGCGGCTTCGAAATATTGGTAGGCGTCGTGGAAGACGATGAAATTGCCGTCGCGGACTGGATCGAGAATCGTCTGGATCTCCTGCGTCAGGCTGGCAAGCTCTTGCTGCCCCGCCGCCGCGTTGGCGCGATAGGCCGCTGCGTTGGCCGGGTCGGCTTCTGACAGGGTCGCGGCTATCCTGTCCAGCCAGACGGCGCCGTTCTGCGGTGAAAGCCAGGCGTGGGGATCATGTTCGCCCGCGTGGTCATGGCCTGCTGCGTGGTTGTCCTCGTCCGCATGATCTTCGTGGTCGTGACCCTCGTGACCATCCTCTGCATGATCGTGATCCTCGTGGTCCTCGTGGTCCTCGTGAGCCGCCTCTTCATGTCCGCCGTGGTCATGGTGATGCGCCTCAAACAGCGCGTCCTGGCGCAGCGGCAACTCCAGCGTGCCTGCGGTGCCCAACAGTTCCACCACAGTCGCCTCGCCCGCCAGTGTGTCCAGCGCGCCGTCCAGCCAGGGCGTCAGGTCCGGTGTGACCCAGAAGACCACGCCCGCCTCCTGCAGGGCCGTGGCCTGCGACGGTCTGAGGCTGTATTCATGCGGGCTGGCCTCTGGCGGCACGATCAGGTCGGGCGTGCCAACCCCCGCCATCACCCGTGCCACCAACGAATGCACCGGTGCGATATCGACGGCGACGCGCGGCACCTCGGCCAGAGCGGCGGTGCCGCCAAACAGGGCGGCGGCGGAAAATGAAATGAGGTTTCTGGACATCGGCGGCTCCGCGTGATTTTATTACATTCGCACCCCTACAGGGAATGTTATAATATGACAAGTCGTGAAAATCGCCCCGCAGACGTTGTTCACCCCCTGGGCTTCGAGCGGCACGATCATGCCCGCTGCATCAGCACTGCCTTGGCGGAGGCGGAAACCCGGTCGCGTCACGAAGGCCTGCGCCTGACCCCGGTGCGGCGCAAGGCGCTTGAGGTGCTGTTGCAGGAACACCGCGCCGTCGGCGCCTACGAAATGCTGGACCGGCTGCGCGACGCGGGCTTCGGATCGCAACCGCCGGTGGCCTATCGCGCGCTGGATTTCCTCGTGGCAAACGGGTTTGCGCACAAGATCGAGCGGCTCAACGCGTTTATCGCCTGCACCCACCCCGGCGACAGCCATTCACCCGTTTTCATGATCTGCCGCGCTTGCGATTCGGTGGCCGAGACCCACACCACCCCCGCCCGCGGTGCCCTGGGCGAGGCCGCCCGCGCCGCTGGTTTCCGCATCGAACGCACCATGGTCGAGGCGCTTGGCCTCTGCCCGGACTGTGCGGAAAAGACCGACGCATGAGCCTAGTCACCGTCGAGAAAGTGAGCGTCGCCTACGGTGCGCACACCGTCCTGCATAATGTTTCGCTGACCATCGAACCGGGCGAGATCGTGACAGTCGTCGGCCCCAACGGGTCGGGCAAGACGACCCTGTTGCGCAGTCTGATCGGCGCGGCGCGGCCCACTGCGGGGCGCATCACCACCCGCCCCGGTCTGCGCATCGGCTACGTGCCTCAGAGACTGCACATCGACCGGACCCTGCCAATGACCGTGGACCGCTTCTTGCGGTTGCCCGGCGGCACCTCCCGGGCTGACGCGGCAGCGGCCCTGGACAGGGCGGGTGTCACCGACCTGTCGCAGCGGCAGATGTCCGCGCTTTCGGGCGGACAGCTGCAGCGTGTCCTGCTGGCCCGCGCCCTGATCAACCAGCCTGACCTGTTGCTGCTGGACGAGGCGACCCAGGGCCTGGACCAGCCAGGCTCGGCCGCGTTCTATCTGCAGATCGAAGAGGTGCGCCGCCAGACCGGCTGCGCCGTGCTGATGATCAGCCACGAGCTGCATGTGGTGATGAGCGCCTCCGACAGGGTGATCTGCCTGAATGGTCATGTCTGTTGCGAAGGCACGCCCGACATCGTCTCTGCCGCCCCGGAGTACCGCGCGCTTTTCGGGACCGGCACCGGCGGCGCGCTCGCGCTGTACCGGCACGAACATGACCACGCGCACGACCACCATCACGACAAGACAGAGGCAGCGGAATAGTGCTGGATGATTTCATGACACGCGCGGCGCTGGCCGGCGTCGGCGTGGCCTGCGCCACCGCCCCCCTGGGCAGCTTCGTCGTCTGGCGCCGGATGGCCTATTTCGGCGACGCCACCGCCCATGCCGCGATCCTCGGGGTTGCCCTGGCGCTGGCGCTTCAGATTTCGATCTTTGCCGGGGCCGTTGCGGTGGCGCTGGCCATGGCGCTGACGGTCACGCTGCTGTCGGGGCGCGGGTATGCCATGGATACGCTGCTGGGGGTGCTGGCCCATTCCGCGCTGGCCTTCGGCCTGGTGGCGGTGTCGTTCCTGTCGGGCATCCGGATCGACCTGATGGCCTATCTTTTCGGTGATATCCTTGCCGTGTCGCGCGGCGACCTTGCGGTGATCTGGTCCGGTGCGCTGCTGGTGGTCGGGCTGATCGCGTGGCGCTGGTCCGCCCTGCTGACCGCGACGCTGAGCGAGGATCTGGCCTATGCCAGCGGTGTCGATCCAAGACGGGAACAGCTGATCCTGACACTTGCACTGGCGATTACCGTTGCCGTGGCAATCAAGGTTGTGGGCGTGCTGCTGATCGCGGCCATGCTGATCATTCCCGCCGCCGCCGCCCGTCCCTTGTCGCGCACGCCTGAACGGATGGCCCTGACCGCGGCGGTGATCGGGGCGCTGGCGACGTTGGCGGGGCTGCGTGCGGCCTATGTTCTCGACACGCCTGCGGGCCCTTCAATCGTCTGTGTCGCCGCGTTGGTGTTTCTCTGCATGAGCCTGTTGCAGGGGCTGCGGGGCAACACCGCCTGAGGGGGTGGTTTCATCAAGCTGATCTGGCGGGTTCAGCCAACGCCTGCAACATCGGCCGTTGTTTCCCCGGCTGCCGCAGCCAGTTCGCGGGTACAGGGACGCGGTGGATTGGCAAATACCTGTTCGACCAGTCCCTGCTTCACGGTCTCGCCCTTGCACATCACGAATGTCTGGTCACAGACCTGTCGGAGCACCGCCAGCGTCCACTCCATCCAACAGGCCCGGTACCAGTTCAAGGTCGCCTGTCATGGCGATGGGCTGGTCGAACACCATCAAAGGAATTGGCTGTGGAGATGGAGAAAGCCGCTGCGTGGGGCGCCAGCTGGCGGTTTCCGTCGTCCAGGCGATGGGAAGAGTGTCCATCTCTTCCGCAAATTCGAAACCCGGCTTGCCAGCAGCGCACCACCGGTAGCCGCTGTGAGTTTCATGCGTGAGGGGGAAAGCGCACCGGCCTCCGATCGGGACACATGCCAGACCAAACGAGACTAATTCAGGATTCATATTGGGGAATTCCTGTAATATTGCCTCTTACAGGATCAATTGCCAGTATGGCGGTGGGTGCGGAGGAGATATGGCATGGGTGACAGCGACAAGGGCAAGGGCCAGACTGGCGTCGGCTCCAACAGTCCGCTGGCCGACCATGTCTATGACGAAATACTGTCACAGATTGTCAGCGGGCCGCTGGAGGTTGGCGCCAAATTGCCCTCCGAGAATGACTATTGTCGCATGCTGGGCGTCTCGCGGCCCATTGTCCGGGTTGCACTTTCCCGGCTTGGGGCGGACGGTATCCTCGAACGCAAACGCGGCAGCGGCACCTATATCAAGCGCCGCCCGTCCCAGCGGCTGGCCGATTTTGTCCAGCCCGGCGACATCGAAGTCCTGTTGCAATGTCTTGAGTACCGGATAGAGATCGAAGGCCTTGCCGCTGGCCTCGCGGCGCAGCGCCGGACGGATGCGCAGCTCATCACCATCAAATCGGCCTTCGACCGGCTGTCGACCGAAGCCGTGTCCGATTTCATCACCCCTGAAAGCGATCTGGCATTTCACCATTCCATTACAGCGGCGACCGGCAACATATTCTACATAGATACGTTGCGCATGATCCAAGAGCAGACCGTGCGGCTGTTGACTGTATCGCTCGACATGGCGCGGGACCGAAACAAGGGCAGGATCAGCGGGGTTCTGGGCGAACACAACGCCATTTACGAGGCAATCGTCACGGGCGATCCGGTGATGGCGACCGCAGCGATGCGCATCCATCTGTCGCGTTCACGGCGCAGGCTGACAGCTGCGACCAAAGACATGAAACACTGACCGCCGCCCCATGCCTTGGGCGTGGCCTGCCCCTTTTGCCATCAGAACCCGAACAGACCGGGTACCCAGGTTGTCAATCCGGGCACCAGACCGATGATGATCAAAAGCACGGCCTTGATCATCAGGAATGGTATCAGCTCGGTCACAAGCTTGCGGAAGTCCAGCCTGACAACACTGCACATCGCGAAGAGCACGTACCCGATCGGCGGCGTGGCAAGCCCCACTGTGACATTGATGATCAGCATGATCCCCAGCTGCAGCGGGTCGACGCCGACGCTGTAGGCCAGCGGCGCCACGATCGGTCCGAACAGGATCAGCGCCAGGGCGGCATCCATGAACATGCCCAGAATGATGAACAGGCAGTTGATCAGAAGGATCAGCAGCAGGGGGGTTTCCTTGGCGAAGTCAAAGATGAAGGCCACCTGCCCTGCCAGGTCCTCAAGCGCGAAAATCCATGTCATCGACAGCGCACCCGCGATCATGAACAACAGCCGGGCAGACTCGAATGTCGTGTTCATGAAGATCTTCCCGACCTCCTTCACCGTAAGGGCCCGATAGATCAGGATTGATACGATCAGGGCGTAAACCACCGATGCCGCAGCCGCCTCGGTCGGCGTTGTCACACCGCCGACGATTCCGCCAATGAGAAACACGGGCATCAAGAGCGCCAGCGCCGCGTCGCGCGTACCCTTGACGAAAGCGGGAAGCGACCGGTCGACATCAGATAGCGGAAAGTCCCGTTTCTTCGCCTGGAACGCGATCACCAGCATGTCTGCCAGGGCCAGGATGACCCCCGGAACAAGAGCCGCCAGAAACATCCCGCCGACCGAGACATTCATGATCGCGCAATACAGAATGATCACGCCGCTTGGCGGAATGATCGGCCCGACCAGAGAGGATGCGACCGTCACCGCCGCCGCGAAATGACGCGGGTATCCCGCTTTTTCCATTGCCAGCACTTCGATCTTGCCAAGTGCCGCAATATCGCCGACGGCAACGCCAGTCAGGCCGGAAAACAACAGGCTTGCCATGACATTCACATAGGCAAATCCCCCCCGCACACGGCCGATCACGAGGTTGGAGAAATGCATCAACCTGTCGGCCATGCCGGACCGGCTCATCAGTTCGCCAGCCAGCAGGAAGAAAGGGATCGCGATCAGAATGATGTTATCCAGCCCTTCGAAGATCTTGGCCGGCAAAAGCTCGATGAAGAACGGTGTCGGACTGCTGAGAAAGTACAGACCGGTCGTCGCCAGCATGGCGAAGGAAATCGGTACCCCGATGAATATCATTCCGAACAGAACGATGAGGACGATGCCGATGGTCACTATTGGGATTCCTTCAAATCAGAGATCATCTTGGGGACGGAACGAACCGTCCATCACCTGATCCTGACGCGGCACCAGTACTGCCCGTTTTCCGAACAATACGGCGACGTCGTCGATCAGCAAGATCAGGTTGAATATCAGGATCAGCCCAAAACCGACCGTTACCGAATATGCCGGTACGGTCATGTTGATGTTCAGGCCCCAGGCGACGACACCGCTCATGCCATCTGCAAACTTGATGCCCTTGTACGCAACGACACCGCTGGTCGTGATCATGATCAGACGGACAACGAGGTTTCGCACGGCTCTGACGCGCGGGCCCATCATTTCGACGAAAACGAACAGGGTGATATGATCGTCGAACAAGGCCAGGACAGCGCCACCCAGCATGACCAGCCAGATCATCGCAAACCGGGTAAGCTCTTCGGACCAGGGCGGTGAATAGGCGAACATGTAACGCGTGAAAACAAGGCTCGCCATGACGCCCAACATGGTCAAAAGCAGCAAAAGCTGAACCCACGTAACCGCACGGCAAAACGCCAACAATGCCTTGGCCATCGACCCTCCTCCCTAGCTTTGGATGACGGGCCGCGCCGCCGTCGGGGCGGCCCGTCGAATGGTGCCTACGACCCGGATTTGGCGTTGGCGGCTTCCGCGGCATCCAAGAAGCAAGACAGGATTTCAGCGTCGACGTTTTCCTTGATGTACTCCAACGCCGGGCCTTGGGTCAGCTCGCGAAACTGCTGTTTCTGCTCGGCGGTGGGGTCGTAGATGGAGACGCCCTGCTCTTCCAGGTACGCCCGGTCAGCCGTTTCAGACTTGGCCGAGATTTCCCGATTCAGGTCACGGAAATTCTCCGAAGCGGTCTGCACGATCTCTTGCAGGTCCTCGGGCAGGGAATCCCACCATGTCTTGCTGAAGTACAGGGCACCGGGGGAATAGACGTGACCATCCATGATGATGTGCTTTTGAACCTCTTCCAGCTTTGGAATTCGGAAGATGGCCAGCGAGTTTTCCTGCCCGTCCACGACACCTGTCTGCAGTGCGGTGTACAGATCCTGCCACGGAATCGGGGTTGGCGAGGCACCGAGGGAGTTCACGATCTCCATGTGAACGGGGTTGTTCATGGTGCGGATCTTCAATCCCTGAAGATCCTCTACCGATGTCAGCGGCTTGTTCGCGGAATAGTTCCGATAACCGCCGTTTTCGTGCCAGACTGCCGCGCGCAACCCGCTCTTTTCAAGCAGACTCTCCGTCAGCATCTTGCCGCATTGACCGTCCAGCACTTCGTAAGCGGCTTCGCGATCATTGAAGAGGTAGGGAATGCCCAGAACCTGGATGTTCTGATCATAGGGCGACGCAAAGCCGTCGGCACCCATGATGGCTTCGACAAGCCCGTTTGACACCATGTTGACCACACTGTCGGTCTTGCCCAGCTGGCCGCTCCAGTAGATCTGAACGTCGATGCGACCGTCGCTTTTTTCCTCGATCTCCTTTTCAAAGGCGCGAAGCGGCGTGTGCGTGAAGTGCTCTTCCGTGATCTCGGTATCGCTGATCGAAAATTTCATCGTGTACTCGGCAGCAAAGGCAACCGACGCGGTCATGACGGCACAGGTGCCGATGGCCAGCCCTCTCAGCAGGTTTCTTGATTGTATCTTCACAGTGTATCTCCTCTCCATTGGCTGTGTTTGCTTACTTTTCGTAGGTCTTGCCGGGTAAGCGATCCGGCAGGACCTTGCCCGGGTTCATGATCCGGTTCGGGTCGAAAACCGCCTTGATGCCCTCCATCAGGTCCAGAGCCACGGGTGACTTGAAAGCGGCCATGCTGGCCAGCTTCTGGGTTCCGATACCGTGTTCGGCGGAAAAACTGCCTTGAAAGCGCAGCGTCATATCGTCGATCACGCTGCGGATACGGGCCATGTGTTCGGGCGTCTTGTCGTCGGTGCAGACAACCACATGCAGGTTGCCATCGCCCAGATGTCCGACGGTCCAGATCAGCGCATCGGGGTCAATTGCCCTGACATGGTCTTCGAGGCTCGGCTCGAACTTTTCGATCAGGTTCAGCGGAACAGAAACATCTGCCGCGACCACCGGGGCAAGCCCCTTTGTCATTTCCGAAGCGATGTCTCTCAGTCGCCAAAGTTCTGCCCGCTGGTTGGCATTATGAGCGACCACCGCATCGGCCAGGATGTTTGCGCCGATACAATCGCCCAACGCCGCGATAAGCCGCTCGGTCAATGGGGTCGCCCCCTGTTCGTCCGAGGTGCAGTCGGCAGTTGAGGAAGATGCGATTTCCACAAGAATTGCCGCGCTCGGTATCTCTGAGAATGGGACTGTCGGCGTCCCCCGGCTGGCCTTCAGGCGGCGCAAATAGCTCGCGGGCATGATCTCGAACGCTTCGAGTTGACTGCCGCAAGCCCGGCGCAGTCGATCCAGCGCCGTCAAACCGTCCCTGATGGATCCCACGCTGATCAGCGCCGTCGCATAGGTCATCGGCAGATCGGTCAACGTCACGACAGCGCCCGTGATCAGACCAAGCGTGCCTTCCGCCCCTATGAAAAGCTGTTTGAGGTCGTATCCGGTATTGTTCTTTCGCAGTGCGACCATGTCATTGAGAATCCGACCGTCAGGAAGAACGACCTCCAGCCCGAGACAGAGCGAACGGGCCATGCCGAAGGCCAGCACATTCGCCCCGCCTGCATTTGTGGAAAGCGCACCGCCGATCATGGCCGAACCCTGGGCGCCGAAGGCGAGGGGAAAGCGCAGGCCATATGCCGCAACCTGGCGGTTCAGCTCTTCGACAGTGATGCCCGCATCGACACAGGCGGTACGCCCCGCAGGATCGACGGACCGGATGTCCTTCATCCGCTCAAGCGATACCATCAGCCCGTCATCGGTCTGCGTGCCACCGACCAGGCCGGTGTTGCCGCCAATCGGCACGACCGGACATTTCCGATCGTTTGCCAGCCGCAGGATGGCCGATACGTCTTCGGTGGTGCCGGGGCGCACGACAGCCAGGGGCCGCGAGGGATACTGTCCGCGCCAGTCGCGCGCGTATCCGTCGGTTTGCCGACCCGTCACCACATTGCTTTCGCCACAGATCCTCCCGAGGTCGCGCAGCAGGGTGTCCTGCTGCGCCGTGGCGGCAGGCATGGCCCGCTTATGATGGCACGCGGCGATCACTCAGCGCCCCGGGTCCAGGGTCAAATGTGGTGCAGGGTGCCGGTTGGCAAAGCTTGGTCGCGCGGTCTGGCACAGCATCACCTGATGCCACCCGGCAATACCGGTTCGGCGCAAGCGGTGCGTCGACCGAACGGCATTGACGCTGAGACTCCCAGCCTTCGAAACCTTCATTCACTCCTCCCATGGCAACCGTTTTCAGGTGCCGCCTGCGGCGCCGGTCCGCCCGTTCTCCCTCAGCTTTCTGGCTGCCTCCCCAACCTCGTGCAGCGCATCCCAATGGCGTGCGCTGTCCTTCAGCAACCTCTCGAACAGATCGAATTTGAGCCCCAGATAGTCGCGCACCGGCCCCTCTTCGGGCGCGATTTCTTCACCGGTCGGCGACAGGTAGGCTTCGACCACATCGAGCTTTGCCCCCCGCGCCCGAAGTGCGCCCATCGCGATGGCCGCCAACCCGCGCAAAGCGGCATCGCCGCCCCTGTGAGGACGAACCGGTCGCTCCAGGACCGAGGCAAGCAGCTGCAGGAAACCGTCATCCCGTGCCACGCCACCGCCCACGGCGATGGCCTGGCCGTCCACCATCCCCAGGTCGGCATGGCTGAGCTTCGTGAGAAATGCCAAAGCCTCGCGGGCGGCCCAGTCAACTTCGCCGGGGCTGGTCGCCGAACTCATGCCAAACAATGAAGCTGTGGCATGCGGATGGGTGATCGGTGCGCGCTCGCCACCGGGTTCGAAAAATGGATGCAACACAAGCGAAGAATATGCCGGTCCGTCATTCTCGCACCGCTTGCCATTCAGCACATCCCGGACGTGTCGGAAAGTCGTTCCACCATTGAAGCTGGGGTGAAAGCAGATGAACCCCTGCCCCGTGGCGGACAGCTGGACCATCGCGCCGGACAATTTTTCCCCGATATCGTCGACCGATTCAAAATAGCCGCCGTGGATCGCGCTTGTCCCGAAGATCGAAGCGCGCGACCGCGACAAGCCGGGACCGACACCAAGCCCGATCAGGCTTGACTGCACATCGCCCGGACCCAGGACGACAGGCATGCCTTCGGGCAGTCCCAACCGCTCGGCTGCGTCGCTTGACAGGTCGGCAACGCATTCAGCCCCCGATACGATCTCTGGCAGGACCTCGATCCCCTTATCCAGCCTCAGGATCTCTGCCACGTCGCCCGACGGTCGGCCACTGCGCCAGTCACCCCATGCCGGCAGCAGGCTGCCTGCCTCGGCCTTCAAGACCCCGGTCATCGCCAGGAAAAGCCATTCCTTGAGCCGCAGGGGCTTTGTCAGGTTGTTTCCCAACGGTTGGATCATAAGCTGATGCGGCAGCATCAGGCAACGATTTCGCGGACGTAGCGCGCCCAGAGGCCAAGGGCCTCTGTTCTTGTTTGGCGGTAATCGGCGGCGGTGAGGCGGTGGCGTTTCGGGCGAAAGAGAACGGCAGTTTGATCATGGACGGACAGGAACATCTGGGCGTGTCTGGCTGATTTGAACCGGCCGAATATCTTCTCTCGTCGACGGGTGTGCCGATGTGATGCCTCGCTGCGGTTGTTCAGTCCCTTGTGTGACCGATGATCAGCGCCAGGACAAAGCTCGCGGATCGCAACGCCGTAACTGCGCAATTTATCCGTCACTATGACCCGAGGAGTGCCCCAACGCTTCATGAGTTTCCGGAGAAACTGCTTTGCTGCGTTAGCGTTTCGGCGCGATTGCATAAGGATTTCAAGCGTATCTCCGTTGCCATCGACCGCGCGCCAGAGCCAGTGCTTCTTCCCGCGGATCGGGATCACAACTTCGTCCAAGTGCCACTTGTCAGCGGGCTGATCGCGATCACGTCGGATCTTGGCCGCAATCTGCGTTCCAAATTTCGCCACCCAATCTCGGATCGTCTCATGGCTGACCGTGATGCCGCGTTCTGCCAAAAGATCCTCAACGTCCCGCAGGCTGAGGGCGAAACGGTGGTAGGCCCAAACGGCATAGCCAATGACCGAGCGTGGAAAGCGATACCCCTTCAGGGCCGACGACGGAACAGACAATATCATCGATTTGCGTTAGACTCACAGCCTGCGACAGACAACCTGACAAAGCCTATGCTCCGCGACATGTCAGAAAACACCGAGAAATCGACCTCAGAGCCGCCAAACGGGTCTTCGTCCAGCGAGGGCAGTGAGAGAGATCGCCCTGACGGCGACGCCTTGAGCCTGCCGTCCTTTGTGGCCGGCTCCGGCACCCTCGACCGGCTGGTCGACACCGCCCGCGACTATGCTCGCGCCGCTACGTCGGACAACACACTGAGGGCTTATACGAAGGATTGGGCGCATTTTGCGCGCTGGTGCCGAATGAAGGGCGCTGAGCCGCTGCCGCCGTCCCCTGAAATGATCGGTCTTTATCTCGCGGACCTGGCGTCCGGGTCGGGCCCCGCCCCTGCCCTATCGGTCTCGACGATCGACCGCCGCCTGTCGGGCCTCGCCTGGAACTACGCACAGCGCGGCTTTTCCCTCGACCGCAAGAACCGGCACATCGCCACGGTACTGGCGGGAATCAAGCGCAAGCATGCGCGGCCACCGGTGCAGAAGGAAGCGATCCTGGCGGAGGACATCCTCGCGATGGTCGCCACCCTTTCTTTCGATCTGCGCGGACTGCGGGATCGCGCGATCTTGCTGCTGGGATACGCCGGAGGTCTGCGCCGTTCCGAAATCGTCAGCCTCGACGTGCACAAAGACGACACACCGCATTCCGGCGGCTGGATCGAGATCTTCGATAAGGGCGCCCTCCTGACCCTCAATGCCAAGACCGGCTGGCGCGAAGTCGAGATCGGCCGCGGCTCCAAGGCTCAGACCTGCCCCGTATATGCACTCGAGCAATGGTTGCACTTCGCCAGGATCGACTTCGGCCCGGTCTTCGTCGGCACCTCGCGCGATGGCAAACGCGCCTTCGACACACGGCTCAATGACAAGCATGTCGCGCGCCTGATCAAGCGCACCGTCCTCGACGCTGGCATCCGATCCGAGCTAACCGAAAAAGAGCGCCTCGCACTGTTCTCCGGTCACTCGCTGCGCGCCGGCCTCGCCAGTTCGGCGGAAGTCGACGAGCGCTACGTTCAGAAGCAGCTGGGGCATGCCTCGGCCGAGATGACTCGTCGCTACCAGCGCCGTCGTGACCGGTTCCGCGTGAACCTGACCAAGGCAGCCGGTCTCTGACCCCCTGCCCCATCACGCCGCCCGACCGCTGAGCCTGCCATAGAAGCTACGCTCGAGATGCAGCTCCCCTGCCCCGGGCTTTGTCAGGTTGTCTGTCGCAGGCTGTGAGTCTAACGCAAATCGATGATATTGTCTGTTCCGTCGTCGGCCCTGAAGGGGTATCGCTTTCCACGCTCGGTCATTGGCTATGCCGTTTGGGCCTACCACCGTTTCGCCCTCAGCCTGCGGGACGTTGAGGATCTTTTGGCAGAACGCGGCATCACGGTCAGCCATGAGACGATCCGAGATTGGGTGGCGAAATTTGGAACGCAGATTGCGGCCAAGATCCGACGTGATCGCGATCAGCCCGCTGACAAGTGGCACTTGGACGAAGTTGTGATCCCGATCCGCGGGAAGAAGCACTGGCTCTGGCGCGCGGTCGATGGCAACGGAGATACGCTTGAAATCCTTATGCAATCGCGCCGAAACGCTAACGCAGCAAAGCAGTTTCTCCGGAAACTCATGAAGCGTTGGGGCACTCCTCGGGTCATAGTGACGGATAAATTGCGCAGTTACGGCGTTGCGATCCGCGAGCTTTGTCCTGGCGCTGATCATCGGTCACACAAGGGACTGAACAACCGCAGCGAGGCATCACATCGGCACACCCGTCGACGAGAGAAGATATTCGGCCGGTTCAAATCAGCCAGACACGCCCAGATGTTCCTGTCCGTCCATGATCAAACTGCCGTTCTCTTTCGCCCGAAACGCCACCGCCTCACCGCCGCCGATTACCGCCAAACAAGAACAGAGGCCCTTGGCCTCTGGGCGCGCTACGTCCGCGAAATCGTTGCCTGATGCTGCCGCATCAGCTTATGATCCAACCGTTGGGAAACAACCTGACAAAGCCGACCGTGGAGATCACACAACATTTCTCCGAGGAGGTTCATGCGATCGACTCGGCGATTGCGGGCCAGGGCGTGGTCCTGGCGTCCAGCGCCCTGGCGGCCTCGGCAGTGGCAGCCGGTCAACTGGTATGCCTGTCTGACACGGACTTGCCCGGCAGAACCTTCTGGGCCGTCTGCCGTGCGGATCATCCGCGTCTTGCGGACATCGAGCGATTTTCGTCATGGGTTCGAGCGTCGGCGTAGATACACGCTGTCGGTGCGTCGAGCATCTGGATCGGCGCGTCGCAAGGTTTAGTCCTTGCTGCGGCCGGTAGGGATGGCACCGTCAAACCGTGGGCTCGATATCCGAAATCGACACAAGATGCAGGTGGTTCGACGTCACGCCTGACAAAACCGCAACATCTTCGAGGGTTTCAGACGCGCGGAGGTGACCCAGGATGGCATCCGGGGTAGTGTTTCGAGGTCGCTGATTTGGTCTGTTCGGGCATATCCCTTGCTTGGCGCCGACACGATCACGGCGCTTTTACCCGCATTACGATATCAAAACCGCCCCGCCTTGCCGTTGAGAGTTATGTCCGATAATTGCATGACCGCACATGAGCAGATATGCTGTGACAATGTGCGACATGAAATGGGTGTCGTGCCTGGCGCAGCGGAACGGCGATGCGAGAGGCGTTGATCCCGATCGTCTTGCGCAAGACCGGCACATCGCTTCGGTCCTTGCCAGGATCAAGCGCAAACCAGTCCGCCCGCCGTTCCGAGATCGTCGGCCTTGACCTGAGCAAAGGCGACACGCCGGAGTCTGGCGGCTGGGTGGATATCAAGGCGGGTGGTGTGGTCCTGCACCTGCCCGAAAAAGAACGGATTGCCTTGTTCTCCGGTCGATCCCTGCGGGCAGGGTTGGCCAGCGGCGGCCGGACAGGCTCAAGGTAAAGCCCGCAAACGCAATCGGCCTTGCGGCGCATCACTTGCCAATTCTGCCGCGGCCATGCCAGCGCGAATTAGCAAGTCATTGTTTCTGCGTCATTTATCGGAATATTGCCAATTGGCAATCAGCTCTTTCCGGCCTCGTGGGCCTTCATGAACTTTTCCAGCGCAATGCGCAGGGATTTGCCCGACAGCCCTCTGTCGAACTCCAGCTGAATGCGCCGCCCCTTGCGACGGACCTGCACACCCTGCTCTTCGGGATGCATGCGATAGACTTCGTCTGCCGCCTTGCGCTCCTTGGGCGGCAGTGCAGCCGCGCGCAGGCGGGCCATGATCTTGGCGGGCGGCAAAGCGCCCTCCTCCGCCGCGATGGCGTCAGCCTCTGCCAGAAGCGCCGCGCGCCCTTCCTGCGTTGCCATCAGCGGCTTCAGCTGGCGGGCGTGCAACTCCTTGACCTCGCGAATGTCGGGAAAGGCGCGGACAATCCGGTCGTCCAGCTTGGCGAGCTGCAGATAGCGCGACAACCACCCGGCAGAGACCTGCAACCGTTCCGCCATCACGTTCTGCTTGCCGCCATAATAGGTCTCGACCGCTGCAGCGTAGTCGCGCGCGCGCTCAAGGTCGGAAATATCCTCGCGGTCACGATTCTCGATGTCGGCAAGGCGAAATGCCTCCTCGTCGGTCAGTTCGCGTTCCTCGATCAGGTATTCGATCTTGGGGTAATTGTTAGCCCGCAACCAGGACACCGCGAAATGGCGCCGCGCCCCGCAGATCACCTCGAACTCGGCCCCCTGCCCCGCCGGACGCCGCCGGACGATGGCCGGGAATTCCTGCTGCCCCTGGCTGAGAATGCCGTCGATCAGGTCCCGGCAGTTGTCCTCGGTCAGCAGGTCATAGGCCCGGTTATGCCCCTCCCACATCACGCAGCGGGCCGGATCGACCAGCCGCAGCACCTTTTCCTGACGGTGGCCGCCCGCCTGTTCAGCCATCGTGTTCGACCGTTTCAGGAACCGCGCGCCGGACCGGTCGCGCGCCGGGGACTCGTCGCCCAGGTCTTTGAGAACGTCGTCGAATACCGCGTCGTGTCGCTTGCTCACAGGATGCCTTCCTTTCTCAGGACCGCGTGATGGCTGGGCCATGTCTTGCGGATCAGCGTTTCAACCTCCCGGCCCACCGCGTCCAGATAGACCCTGCACCGCTTGTGCGTGTCTGTTCGGGTCGCGGCTCCGGTCATTTCGTATACCGTCATCAGATTGGCGGTGGCATTGTCGATCTCCGCACTGTCCTTGAGCACGGCCTGCAGCAGGTCCTGGGGAAACACCGCCTCCATCACCCGCTTGATCGCCTGATGCGCGCTTTTCTGATCATTCATCTTGGTCGCGAGAATCTTAACAAAATGATAGCCGCGCGCGCCCCCGTGTTCGGCCAGCTCGTTCAGGGTGGCCCCCATCATCTTGAGAAAATGCGCGGTCGACCCAAAGTCGATGTTGTTGGGCGGCGCCGGGATAAGCAGCGCATTGGCCGCCCTCAGCACGGAAAGAGAGATCATCCCCAACGCCGGGGGCGGATCCAGCAGGATCACGTCGAACTGGTCTGAAATCGTCTCTATTCCCTGACGCAGACGGTCCAGAACAAAGCTCTGCTCGCGCACCATGCGGGCGGCGAACTCGTATTCCGCGTCATACAGCCCAAGGTTGGCAGGGATCATCGCGATGCCGGGCCAATAGGTCGCGCGCAACGCGTAGTGCAGGCTGGTGGGTCCGCCGTGGCGAAAGAATGGGTAGAGCGTATCCTCATCCTCGTCCACGTCCACATCCGGGTTCAGACCAAAGATCGACGTGGTGGAACCCTGGCTGTCGCAGTCGATCACGCAGACCCGGTAGCCGCGCAGGGCGAGGTATTGGGCCAGATGGACCACGACCGTCGATTTCCCGACGCCACCTTTGAAGTTCTGCACGGCAAGAACCGTCGCGGGATCATCCGGCGCGCGGTGGGGCAGGGTGCCGAACACCTCGCGCATGCGGTTGACCTGTTCCAGGCTGTACCCGGTACGGCGGCCGGTATCAGGGTCTTTTTCCGGTGTCGGCAGCCTGCCGTCGGCTTCCGCATCGCGCACCGCTTTCTCGGTCCGGCCTGCCATTTCGGCTGCGGTCCGAACGTTGAACCGGACAGACAGGCTTTTCTGCGCGCCGGGGGAAAACACCCTTTCGCGGAGCCGTCTGATCACGGTATCCGCGCGCCGGGCAAGATTGTCGATTTCGTTGAGGGAGACAGGGAAGTCCTGCATAATGTCTACGCTGCTCTTGGATTTTTCTTTGCCTGAGCATGCACTTTTGGACGAGTCCCCTCAAGTGCGAATATTTCGGAACATTATCGCAAAAACCGAACCTAGGGACATGACGGCATCATGTCCGGAAGTCGGGGCAGGGGGCGGCAAGGTTCGGCTTTTGACGGTCTGAGAGGCGATGCAACCGCCCAAAAGGTAAGGATCGACATGGAGGGGCCTGAAACTGCGCCCAAACCAAATCCAAAAAATACAAAACCAGCCCTATTCTTGATTCTTGGATTCTTATGTTCAGGTGGCTGCAACGCCTGATAACCAAGGGGTTTCGCCCATGTTAGACTACTTTTCGGGATGGTTTGGCTTACGTCCCGGGGTGGCTGGCGCTACGTATGGGGATGGCTGGCGCTACATTTTGCGGGCCTTAATCTTACGTTTCGGGTGCCCCGGCCGGTGCCGAATCGGGGGGTCGTAAAACCCTTGCTTTGCAGGTGTTTGCGAATCGCACCCGTTCCAGGGGGCCGGCTTCAGGCTTACATTCTGGGTGCTGGCCCAGCACGACCGAGCTTGTCAAATTACATCTCTGCGGATACAAAAGTAAGAAAAAGAGGTATGGAATCGCGCAGTATGTCCAAACCAACCAAAGCTTACCGCACCGTCGACGCCCGGCCAAGCCGTGAGTCGTTGGTCAAACCCGGAGAGCTGGTGGACCTGATAGAGGTCACGCCGCTGACTCTGACCGACCGGCGAATCTACAACCAACTGTTGGAAAACGCCTGGGAGGCGATCGACAAGCCGGTGCTGCACGTCATCGCGAAGTCGGAGCTGCGCGGGTCGCACAACTCGAACGATCGCGTGGGCGAGAGCATCGAACGGCTGATGGCCGCCATCGTCAAGGTCGAGGCGGTCTGGGAGGGCAAGCCCGCCGTCGAACGGGTGCAGCTGCTGGGCGGCAACCTGGAAATGGCCCGGTCTGACGGGCTGCTGGAATACGAGATTCCGCCGCGCTTGCGCAGGATCATCTCGAATTCCACAATATTCGCCCGGCTTCAGCGCGAGGTGATGTTCGCGCTCAGCTCGAAATATGCCCTGACGCTTTACGAGATGGTGCAGAAGCGCGGGAACCTCCGCTGGCGCTCTTCCGAGAAGTTCACGCTCGACGCGCTGCGCGGGGTGCTGGGGGTGCCCAAGGGCAAGTTGACGTCATGGTCGAACCTGCGGATGCGGGCCATCGACCCCGCGGTGGAGGAGGTATCGGCGCTGTCGGACTATATGGTCGAGGTGACGCCGATCAAGACGGGCCGCAGCGTGACCCATGTGGAGCTGCGCTGGTGGCGCAAGGATGGGGAGGCGACGGGCAAGGTCGAGCGGGCGCTGCAGTTCGCCTCGCCGGGCCGCCGCGCCCGCGCTGAGGGCAGGGCAGAAGACGTGGCCCCGGTGTCGGCCCCCAAACCACGTCCGGCCTGGCTGGATCGTCAGGGCGCGTCTCTCAAGACGCAGACCTATGAGACAGCCAAGCTGCGGCATCCGGGATATGACATCTACTTTGTCGAAGGCGAGTGGCGCAGCTGGGCGCAGGGCAAGGAACCGCCAGCGGACCCCGACAGGGCCTTTCTGGCGTTCTTCCGCAGGTTTGCCGAAGCCAATCCGCTGTGATCTCCTAACTGGCTGAAATCTATTCAGAAACCAGTATATTGCCAATTGGCAACTTTTCGGGGAAGGCGCGGGGGTCACACATTCATCGCATATCAGGGCCGGATCGCTGGGGAGAATGGCGCCGGGTCCGGAATGTAAATTCGGCTGGGCAGGGCAGGGGGTGCTATCCCGTCGGCTCTTGATCGGTTGACTGCGCGCCGTGTATCACCTGTGACCCCAGGACGCCGTTGTCGCCGCCCGTTTCAGCGGGCTTCGGCTTCGGCGAGTTCCTGACGCAGGCGTTTCTCAGCTTCGGCCTTGGGCACGGAGAACCGCGCCAGCAGCAGGTAGGCCACCGGCGTCAGGTAAAGCGTGGACAGCGTGGCAAGGCCCAGCCCCCCGACGATCACCCATCCCAGCGCCTCGCGCGCCTCTGCCCCGGCCCCTGCCGACAGGATCAGCGGCACACCCCCCAACACGGTGGAGGTCATGGTCATCATCACCGGACGCAGGCGTATGGTGGATGCATCCAGAATCGCGGCATGAACGTCCTGCCCCTTGTCGCGCAACTGGTTCGCGAATTCGACAATGAGAATCCCGTTCTTGGCCATGATCCCGATCAGCATCACCAGCCCGATCTGGCTGTAGACGTTCAGGCTCTGCCCCGTCAGCAGCAGGGCAAAGACCGCGCAGGCAAGGCCCAGCGGCACGGTGGCCATCACCACGATCGCGGAGACGAAGCTTTCGAACTGTGCCGACAACACCAGAAAGACGACGAGAATGGCAAAGCCGAAGGTGATGAAGATGCCGCCGGTGGTCTGATCCAGCGTTGCGGCCTCGGCCAGGGGCACGATGCGGTTCTGCTCGGCCAGGATTTCATCGCCGATCCGTTCGACCTCGGTCATCGCGTCACCCAGCGACAGGTCCGGCGTCAGCCCCGCCGTCAGCTCGACAGACCGGTTCTGCCCTTCGCGGTCCAGTTCCGGTGCGACGGCGCGCTCCTCGAAGGTGACAAAGCTGGACAGCGGGATCATCTGCCCGTTGCCCGCCTGCATAAAGATGTTCTCCAGGTCGCCCGAGTCGTCCACCGGATCGGACGTGGACAGCATCTGCACGCCGAAATCGGTATCGCCGATGAACACCGACGCAACCTCGCGCCCGTCCAGCACCGCTTGCAGCGCCTGACCCAGCCCGGTGATGTCCACGCCCAGGTCGTCCGCAAGCGCCCGGTCGATCTGTACGAAGAGCTGCGGCTGGGTGCGTTCGTATTCCAGCCGCACCTGGCCCATGGCAGGGTTCTGGGACAGGCGGTCCACCATGGTCTGCGCGACCTCGGCAAGCTGGTTGTAATCGCTTCCGGTGATGGCGAATGACAGCCCCCGGCCCGCGCCGCGAATGCCCAGAGAGTTGGGCTGGATGGCGAAGGCGCGGACGCCGATGATGTCCCGCAGTCCGGCGTTGATGTCGTTCACGATCTCCTGCTGGCTGCGGGCGCGTTCGTCCCAGCGGGCAAGGGTAAAGACCATGAAGCCCCTGTTGGTGGCCCCGAACCCGGAGATGGAAAAGACATTCGTGATCTCGCCCGAGGCCTGAAGCGGGGCGACCGCATCCTCGATCTCTCGCATTTTGCCTTGGGTGTAATCCAGCGACACGCCCTGCGGTGCGGTGACGCTCAGAAGGGCGACGGCGCGGTCCTCGCGCGGGGTCAGCTCCTGCCGGATGCCGCCGGCCATCAGGGCGGCGGTGGCGGCGACGAAGACGGCGATCAGCAGGATGACAAAGGGCATCGCAAGAGCGCCCCGCAGGCTGCTTTCATAGAGCGCATGAAGCCGGTTGCCGAGCCAGATCATCGGGCCACGCGCATCTTCCTCCGGTGCGGCGGTCAGCAGGCGGCTGGCCAGCACGGGGCACAGGCTGAGTGCGACGATGGAGGACAGCAGCACCGCCATGGCAAGGGTAAAGCCGAATTCGCGAAACAATCCGCCCGCCTGGCCCGGCAGAAAGGACAGCGGGACGAAAACGGCGGCCAGTGTCGCGGTGGTCGTGACCACGGCAAAGAACACCTGCGCCGTGCCGTTGACCGCCGCGGCGCGCGGCCCCATCCCCAGGGACCGCTGCCGCACGATGTTTTCCAGTACGACGATGGCGTCGTCCACCACCATGCCGGTGGCCAGAACCAGCGCCAGCAGGGTCAGGATATTGACCGAAAATCCCGCAAGGTAGATCGCCGCCAGTGTCCCGATCAGCGAGACCGGCAGGGTCAGCGCGGGGATCAGCGTCGCACGGGCGTCGCGCAGGAACAGAAAGATGACCGCAATGACGATGACCACGGCGATGCCGAGGGTCTTGAGCACCTCTTCGATGGACCCGGAGATGAAGGTGGCATCGTCGGAGGTGACGAAAATGCTGATGTCGTCCGGCAGGGTCTCGTTCAGCTCGGCCACGACGGCGCGGACGCTCTCGGAGATTTCCAGCGTGTTCGACGTGGCCTGCCGGATCACGCCGATGCCCATCCCCTGCTGGCCGTTGGCGCGCAGCACGGTTTCGCCGGGGGCGGGGCCAAGCGACACCCGCGCGACGTCGCCCAGCGTGACGTTATCCGTGATTTTGAGCGCCTCGAAGGCCTGGGCGGTGTCCACACTGGCGGTGGTGCGGACGTTGATTGATTGCCGGTCGCCGGAAAGATCGCCCGCGGGCGTGTCGTAGGCGACATCGGCCAGCCCGCGCTGGATGTCGGCCAGCATGAGGCCCCGGCTGGCGAGTTCCAGCAGGTCGATGTCCACGCGGAAGATCTGCTCGCGGTCGCCATAGATCTGCAGGTCGGCCACCCCGTCGACCGAGATCAGACGGTCCTCCACCCGGTCCTGCACGATCTGGGTCAGCTCCTGCGGAGAGCGCCCGGCGGAGGTGACGGCGATCCGCATGACGGGCTGGGCGTTGGCGTCCGCCTTGACGATTTCGGGTTGTTCGGCGCTCTCCGGCAGCTGGTTGGCGATCCGCGCGACGGCGTCGCGGACATCGGTGGCGGCCACGTCGATATCGACGGAATCGTTGAATTCGAGCGTGACCCGGCTGCGCCCGAAACGCGAATTGGACGAGATTGACCGCACACCGGACACGCGGCCCACCGCGCCCTCGATCCGGCCGGTCAGTTCCTGGTCCACCGCCTCGGGCGAGGCGCCGGTGTAGCGGGTGGTCACGGTGACAACGGGGCGGTCCACGTTGGGCAGCTCGCGGATTTCAGCGCCGAACAGGCCCGCGATGCCGGCCAGCACGATCAGCGCGTTCAGGACGAATGCCAGGATCGGACGGCGGACAAAGATCGCCGTGCCCGGAGAGCGCGGTTCGGGCGTGCTCACAACGTGCCTTTGTCAGCGGCGGCGGCGGCAGTGCTGGCGGCGTCGACCGGTGCCACCTCGGCCCCGTCGCGCAGGGTCTGGACGCCTTCGGTCACGACAGTCTCGCCCGGTTGGAGGGTTTCGGACCGGATCAGGACCGAATCGCTGTTGCGCTGCGCGATAATAACAGCCGCCTGGGCGGCCTTGCCGTCGCGCACCACCCAGACAAACGGCCCGTCGCTGGACCATTGCAGCGACAGCGGCGGAATAGACAGGTAGGTTTCGCCGGGAAAGGTCATGGCGACGGAAAAGGCCATGCCGACCCGCAGGGTATCATCGGCATTGGCCACGCGCCCCTGAACCAGCAGGGTGCGGCTGGTACGGTCCACCACGGTGTCGATGGCAGCGACCTCTCCGGTCATGACGGTGTCGCGCAGGCCAAGGGGCGTGACCGTGACGTCCTGCCCGGTGCGGATTTTGCCGACCACTCGTTCCGGCACGCGAAAGTCGATCAGGATGTCCGAGCGGTCGGTGATGGTCGCCACGACGTCTTGGGCGTTCACGCGGTCCCCGACTTCGATCTGCGTGATGCCGATGCGGCCCGTGATGGGGGCGACGATCTGGCGCTGGGACAGGTCGAATTCCGCCTTGCGGACAGCCAGTTCCGCACTGCGCACGGCAACTTCGGTTTCGCGCAGGCGCACTTCGGTCACGGCACCGGTTGCCGACAGCTGTTTGATCCGGGTTTCCTCGCGCTGCGCGTCCTCAAGGTTGATCTGCGCCTGCTCCAGCGAGATGGCTTCCTGTTCGTCCTGCAGCCGGGCAATGACCTGGCCCGCCTCGACCCGCGCGCCGGGTTGCAGGTTCAGTTCGGTGATGACGCCGCCGGCATTGGCGCGGACCGTGACCGAGCGTTTCGCGCGCCCGTCGCCAATGGCGGTGACGCGGTCGGCGATGGCGGTTTCGCCCACGGTGGCGACAGTCACTTTGGACGGACCGCCGCCGCCCCACCCGCCCTGGCCACCCTGCGCGGCCTCGACCGGGGGAAATTCGATGCCCAGCAGGTCCGGGATGCCCGTCCGCTCCAGCAGGGGGCGGGCCGCCGGGACATAGGCAATCCATACATAAAGACCGGCGCAAAGCACGATCACGAATAGCACGAATTGCTGCAAGGCCTTCATCGGATGGTCGCCACCCCGGTTACGAACTGTGAAAGCTTACCCTTTTCTTGCCGGGTAGACACCAGAATCATCAGATATCGTTGCCGCGGCGGCAGTCAACTTTCCGTCAGCCGCTCAAAAAGGCGCCGCAGGTCAGACGGGGGCAGGCCGATGTGCCGCAGGTAGCCGGTGACGCTGCCATAGTGCGCGTCGATGTGATCGAGCGTCGCGGCGATGGCGGGGGCCGGGCTTTCCAGCAGGCGGGCGTAGCTTTCCACGTCGCCGCCACGGGCGCGGGACAGGTCCAGGAATTCCGCCACCAGGTCGGGGATGAAATCGGCGGTCATCGTGTAGTCGGCGATGATCTGGTCGCGGTGGACATCGGCGATGCCCAGCAGCAGGGCGGCGATGATCCCGGTCCTGTCCTTGCCGGCAGTGCAGTTGAACAGCACCGCGCCCTGCTGCACCTCGGCCATGGCCGACAGGATCTCGCCGATGGCGTCGGCGCGGGTTTCCAGCGCGGTCAGGTAGAATGTCTGCAGCGGATGCGCATCTTCGACGACCGCGTTTGACATCGCCGCGGGCGAGAGATCGTCGAACAGGGGCATGTTGGCGAAATGCACGTCCGGGAAGGCGGCAAAGGGGTTGGGGGCGGTCGTCACTTCGCCTTCGGTGCGCAGGTCGATTACCATGCGCAGCCCCTCGTCGTGCAGGCGGGTGATTTCGGACGGGTCGATCCGGTGCAGGCTGTCGGCGCGCAGGAAGCGGCGCCAGGGGATCGTGCCGCCCGAGGCGGTGGTGTAGCCGCCGAGGTCGCGAATGTTGTAGGCCCCCCGGACCGGCAGATGTCGGGTCATCCGGGTCATGTGAAGGCCAGCAATCTTGCGCGGTCGATCATCCGAAGCTCCCGCGCCTCGGGCGAGAGGGGGACGAAGTTGACCGACAGGCCGGAGGGGCGCCATTGGCAGATGGCCATGCCGGTGCCTTCGACGATGCGCAGGCCGTCCGATGCCAGCAGGTCGATGGTGGAATCCTGACCGTTGGAGATGACGATGGGGATCCCGTGCCAGTGGTTGACCTGGTTGATGTGGATGTGCCCCGAGAGGATTCCGGCGACGTGATGCTCCCTGAGCATTCCGGCCAGCCGTTCGGTGGCGGGCATGTCGATGCTGCCCCAGGGCAGGCCGTCGGCGTCGACACGCGGGGGGTGGTGCATGACGATCAGCCGGGGCAGGTCGGCGTGGCGCGACAGCGCATTGGCCAGGAAGTCGAACTGCGCATCGCAGATGGTTCCGGCCACATGGCCGGGTTTCATGGTGTCCAGCGTGATGACGTGCAAACCGCCATGCACCGCGTCGTGGAAATAGGGCGCGTCGGACTCCGCGTTGCCGATCACCTCGTGAAAGGGCGCGCGTTTGTCATGGTTGCCAAGCGCCATGACGAGCGGCGGTTTCAGCGGGGCTATGATCTCTTTCAGCAGCCGATAGCTGTCCGCGTCGCCCATGTTGGTCAGGTCGCCGCTGGCGACGACGAAATCCGGCTGCCGTTCCATGCCGTTAATGATCTGCACCACCCGCCTGAGCGTCTCTACCGCGCCGGATTTGTCGCTGGGGTCGGGCGAACGGGGGTGAGAGACATGCAGATCGGTCAGATGGATGAAACGGGTCATGTGGATACTCCGGCGGCCTTGAGCAGGGTTTGCGTGTAGCTGTGGGCGGGATGGCGCAGGACACGGGCGGCGGGCCCGGTTTCGATCGGTTTGCCATGCTGCATCACCAGCAGATGATCGCAGATCGAGGCGACGACCGCCAGATCGTGGCTGATGAAAAGAATGCCAAGGCCCAGGTCGTCCTGCAGGTCCATCAGCAGGTTGAGGATCTGCGCCTGCACCGACACGTCGAGGGCCGACACCGCTTCGTCCGCGACCAGCAGGGCAGGGCGGGTGACGATGGCGCGGGCGATGGCGATGCGCTGGCGCTGCCCGCCGGAAAACTCATGCGGGTACTTCGTGCCGTCGCGGGGGTGCAGGCCGACCTGCTCCAGCGCCTCGGCGGTGCGGCGGTCCGTGTCGGCATCGGTGCCGATGGCGCGCAGCGGTTCGGCGATGGACCAGCCCACGGTGCGGCGCGGGTCGAGCGATCCGAACGGGTCCTGATAGACCATCTGGAAATACCGTCGCTGGCGGCGCAGGGCCGTGGCGGACAGGCTGTGCAGGTCTTCGCCCTGAAACAGGATCCTGCCGGCGTCGGGCCGCTCGAACGCCATGACCATGCGGGCGAGGGTCGATTTGCCCGATCCGCTTTCCCCCACGACCCCCAGCGTTTCGCCCGCGCGGATGGCAAAGCTGATGTCATCCACCGCCGTCAGCACCGGCGCGCCGCCCAGCAGGGAGGTGCGTGGCAGTTTGTAGCGCCGGGTCAGGTTGCGCGCGTCGAGAAGGGGGGCGGTCATGTGGTCCCTTCCGTCAGCAGATGGCAGCAGGCGCTGCGGCCCGCGCTCAGATCGGTCCGACCGGGGCGGGCGCTGGCGCAGCGCGCGATCTCGACCGGGCAGCGCCCTGAAAAGCGGCAGCCCTGCGGCAGGTCCTGCAGACCGGGCACGGTGCCGGGGATGGTCGGCAGGCGGGGCCGCGGCTGCCCCGGCACGCGGGCCTGTGCGACCGGATCGGGCCGCGCCGCCAGCAGGCCTCGGGTGTAGGGATGCGCGGGGTCCGACAGGACCGCGTCGGTGGGTCCGCGTTCCACCATGTCGCCGCCGTACATGACCACGATGTCGCGGGTCGCCCGGGCCACGGCGGCAAGGTCATGGGTGATGAAGACCAGTGCCATGTCCCGCTGTTCGGCAAGCCTGACGAGCAGGTCGGTGATGCGCAGCGCGATGTTCGCGTCCAGCGCCGTCGTCGGTTCGTCCGCGATCAGCAGCGCGGGGTCGCAGGCAAGCGCCAGCGCGATCAGCACCCGCTGCCGTTGACCGCCACTGAGTTCGTGCGGGAACTGGCGCATCCGGGCGGCGGGGTCGGGGATGCCGACCTCTTCGAACAGGGCCAGCACGCGGTCATGCGCGGCATGGCGGCTGAGACCTTCATGAACCCTGATCGGCTCTGCCACCGTATCGCCCACCCGCACCAGCGGGTTCAGCGCCGCCATCGGTTCCTGAAAGATCATCGCGACGCGCCTTGCCCGCAGGCTCTGCCAGGCGGTTTCGCTGGCATGGGTCATGTCCTGCCCGTCGATGCGCAGCGTTCCGCTGAGCTGCGCGCCGCCGGGCGCCATGCCCATCAGGCAGAGCGCCAGCATGGTCTTGCCCGACCCGCTTTCGCCGACGATCCCCAGCCTGTCACCGGGCCGGATCGTCAGGCTGGCGCGCCGCAGGGCGGTGGCGGACCCGAAGCCGACAGAGAGGTTATCGAGCTCGAACATCTACCGCTCCCGCGCCAGCCGGGGGTCTGTCATGTCGCGCAGCCCGTCACCCAGCAGGCCAAAGCCCAGCACGGCAGTGACGATGCACAGGCCCGGATAGATCGCCAGCTGCGGGGCGAGATACATCAGCGTCTGCGCCTCTGACAGCATGCGTCCCCAGCTGGATGCGGGGGGTTGCGCGCCCAGCCCGAGGTAGGACAGCGCCGCCTCGGCCAGGATGGCGACGGCGAATTCGATGGTGGCCTGCACGATGATCGCGGCGGCGATGTTGGGCAGGATGTGGTCGCGGCTGATGGCAAAGCGGTTCATCCCCGCCGCCCGCGCCGCCGACACGTAATCGAGCGTCCAGACCTGGTTGGCCGATCCGCGCGCCACACGGGCAAAGACCGGGATGTTGATAAAGGCAATGGCCAGCACCGCATTGGTCAGCGAGGGGCCAAAGACCGCCGCCAGCATGATCGCGAACAGCAGCGCCGGAAAGGCAAAGCCCAGGTCGGCCAGCCGCATCACGCCGTCTTCCACCCAGCCGCCGATGGCCGAGGCCAGCAGCCCCAGCGCCACGCCGACCGACCCGCCCAGCAGCACCGCGATCAACGCCACCGCCATCGAATTGCGCGCCGCCGCCATCAGCTGGCTGACCACGTCGCGGCCCAGCTGATCGGTGCCCAGCCAATGCAGGGCTGAGGGTTCCGCGAACTTGTCGCGGATGTTCATCGCGGTTGCGTCATGCGGGGTCCAGACCAGCGAAAGCGCGGCGGTGCCCACGACCAGCGCGACCAGCACCGCGCCGATGATGAAGTTGGCGGGCAGGCGGCGTCGGGTCATGCGCGGGCCTTCAGCCGGGGGTCGATCACGACATAGAGCAGATCGACCACGAAATTCGCGGTGACGACGATGGCGGCGAACAGCATCACCAGCGCCTGCACCGTGGGCAGGTCACGGTTCGAGATCGACTGGAAGATCAGCCGCCCCAGGCCCGGCAGGTAGAACACGTTCTCGATGACGATGGTGCCGGTGACAAGGGCGGCGAACTGCATGCCGACGATGGTGACGATGGGCACCAGCGCATTGGGCAGCACATGCCGCCACAACACCCGGCGGCGCGACAGCCCGCTGGCCCGGGCGGTGCGGACGAAATCCTGCCGCATGACCTCCAGCGCGGAGGACCGCGTGACGCGGGCCAGCACCGCCGATTGCACCAGCGCCAGCGCGATGGTGGGCAGGATCAGCGACCGGGCCGCCGCGACCGGATCGGACCAGCCCGCGAAACC
This sequence comes from Sulfitobacter sp. THAF37, assembly GCF_009363555.1. Lineage (NCBI taxonomy): Bacteria > Pseudomonadati > Pseudomonadota > Alphaproteobacteria > Rhodobacterales > Roseobacteraceae > Sulfitobacter > Sulfitobacter sp. THAF37. Next base: position 71,601 of record NZ_CP045376.1, on the reverse strand, counting down.
ACCCGGCGGCAGCCAGCGCAGTTTGACGGCAAAGAGCAGAACCAGCAGCATCGACAGCCAGAAGGCCGGCACGGCGATCCCGAGCTGGCTGAGGAACATCACCCCCCAGTCGCCGACCCGGCGGTGCCGGGCGGCGGCGCCGATGCCCAGCGTCAGGGCGAGGACGAGCGTTGCGATCATCCCGGCCACCGCCAGTGCAACCGTCATGCCCAGCCGTTCGGCGATCAGCTCGGAGACCGGCACGCGGAACGAATGGCTGATGCCGAAATCACCCTGCAGCGCGTTCCAGACCCAGGAAAAATAGCGCGTGAGGACCGGTTCGTTCAGGCCCAGCTGCTCGCGCAGGGCGGCCAGCGCGTCATCGGTGGCGTCCAGCCCCAGAATGGTCAGCGCCGGGTCGCCCGGCAGCACGTTCATGACGGCAAAGACCACGACGGAAACCGCCAGCAGCGTCACGATGAAGCCGGCGGTCCGGCGGAGCAGGAAATACCACATTGAGCAGGTGCATCATCCGGGCGGGCGCGGCGGCGCGGACCGATTGCCGCGCCGCCGGTTGCGTCAGCCCGCGTTGCTGACGCCCTTGAGCGGCATGTAGAGCACGGGCTGGGAAGACCAGTAGCCGTCGACCCCGGTGCGGAACACGCCCAGAAGCGGCAGCTGGAACAGAAAGGCATGCACCGACTGGTCGGCCAGATATTCCTGCCCCTGTTTCAGCAGTTCGTTGCGCTTGTCGGCGTCGGCCTCGGTTTCGATCTGTTCCCACAGGGCGGTGAAGTCGGCGTCGTCGTAGCCGTAGAAATAATCGGGCCCGCGCGCGAAGTTGCCCATGTCATTGGGCGAGGTGTGGGCGATGATCGTCATGTCATAGTTTTTCTGCTTGTAGACCTCGTCGATCCAGAAACCCCATTCCACGTTCTCGACCTTGGCGTCGATGCCGGCGTTGGACAGTTCCTGCTGGATGATCTCGGCCGAGCGCATGGCGTAGGGGAAGGGCGGCACCCGCAGGGTCATGGTGGTGCCTTCGACGCCCGCCTCGGCGAACATCTGTTTGGCCTTTTCGGTGTCGTGCGGGTATTTGCCGGTCAGGTCCACATAGGCCGCGCCGTGCGGCGGGTAGAAGCTGCCGATGGGCACGGCCTGGCCGTACATCGCGCCTTCGATGATCTCGTCCCGGTCGATGGCGGTGGCCACGGCGCGGCGCACCTCGATGTTGTCGAAAGGCGCCTTGGCGTTGTTCATCGCTAGGATCACCTCGCCCTCGGTCGAGCCGACATTGACGCGAAAGCGCGGATCCGCCTCGAACTGCGGCAGCAGTTCGGGGGCGGGGAAGCCGGGGAAGGCGTCCAGTTCTTCGGCCATCATCGCGGCGGTCGCGGCGGCGGGGTCCGAGATGAAGCGGAACTCCACCTTGTCCAGCGCCACGCTGTCCGCATCGCGGTAGTCCTCGTTCTTGACCAGCGTCAGACGATCGCCGCGCGTCCAGCTGTCCATCTTGAAGGGGCCGGTGCCGACGGGATCGGTGTTGTTGGTGTCCGCAGATTCAGGGGCGACGATAGAACTGTCGCCCTGTCCCATGTTGAACAGGAAGAAGGCGTCCTTGTTCTTCAGCTTGATCTCGACAGTCTGCGGGTCAATCGCGGTGACGGAGGCGATGGGTTTGAAGATGTCCTTGGACGGGTTCACGCTGTCCTCGGCCATGGCACGGTCGAAGGAGAACACCACATCTTCGGCGTCAAAGTCGGTGCCGTCGTGAAATTTCACGCCCGAGGCGAGGGTGAAGGTATAGGTCAGCCCGTCGTCCGACACGGTCCAGTCGGTGGCAAGGTTGGGGCCGACTTCGCCGTTCTCGGCCACGATGGTCAGCGATTCATAGACGTTCATCGTCAGCATGCCGTCGATGGCGGCGGTGGCGTCCGCCGTCGGATCGAGCGACGTGGGTTCCTGTTGCAGCCCGACCCGCAGCGTATCTGCCAGGGCAGACAATGGCGCGGTGGCCAGTCCCGCAGTCAGGGCGAGAACGGAAAGGGCGGTGATCTTTGATAAGCCAGGCATCTGCAGAACTCCTTGCTGGATGTGGGGCAGGGCGGCAGCCCCGATCCGCTTCAGTTTGCGCGGGTCGGCATTCTGGGTCAATGCATATGCATACGAGGTCATCAAAACATCGCAAAGCTGCAATCGGGCTGTCGCGATCAGCTGAGCCGGCTTTTCAGAAGGTCGCCCGTGCGCGCGAGGATCGGGTAGCCCACCATCGAGAAGGAGGTGTTGATCTGCTTGAGCGAACGCAGTGTTTCCTGGTGGATGCTGCTGGTCTCGATGCTTTCGGTCAGCCCTTCGCGCAGACGGCCCAGGTGGTTGCGTTGCAGTTTCTGTTCCACCGCGCGGACCTTTTCCTTGGCTTCGACAAGGTCGCGCGCCTCTGCCGGGTTCTGGTTCATCATCACGTTGAGCGCCAGGTGTACGTTGCCTTGAACCCGGTCGAGAAAATCGCCGATCTCGCGGCGGCCGACCTCGGAAAAGGCAAAGCCTTCGCTGTCGCGGCGCTTGGCAAGGGTCAGCAGGCTGCGCACGATGGTGTCGGAGGCGGCCTCGAACGCGGTGGAAATGCCCGCCAGTTCCATCGACCGCTTGGCCAGATCCTCGTCCAGACCGTCGCGCCCGAGCTGGGCGAGGTAGAGCTTGATCTCGAAGTGGATCTTCTTGACCGTCTTGTCCTGTTCGCGGATCGCGGTGGCGGCGGTGGCATCCCATTGGTCATAGAGCGGGCCTGTGGCGTTCAGCATCCCCTCGATCTTTTGGCCCATGCGCAGCAGTTCCCGCGCGGCGGAATCGAGCCCGCGGCCGGGGCGGTTCATCGCATGGGGGTCGAGCGCACTGATTTCGGCCAGGGTGGTGGCGTTGCTGTCCGGGGCGCTTGTCACCACCTTGGCGGCGAGCGCGGAAAACGGGTGGATCAGCCCCAGCGCGGCAAGCGCCAGGGCCGCGTTGAACGCCAGGTGCAGGTTGATCGCCTGGCGGCTGGCGTCCGCCCCGAGGTAATCCAGCAGGTCGGGCCGCTGGGCCAGCACAAGCAGCAGCACGGCCGCGCCGCCGCCGCGCAGCAGCAGATTGGCGCAGATCATCTGCCGCGCTGAGGCGGGCGAGGCGAGTGTCAGCACATAGGCGATAAAGGCGCCGCCCAGGTTCGCCCCCAGCACCATCGCCGCCGCCCCTTCGACGGGCAGGAGGGATTGCGCGGCGAGGGTCACAAACAGCAGGACCGCCGCGACGCTGGAATGCACCGCCCAGGCAAAGAGCGCGCCCACCGCGAAGGCGGTGAAGATGTCGCGCCCGAGATAGGCCATGACCGCCTGAGTGCCGGCGCTGTCGACCATCGGTGCCGTGGCGTCCCGGATCATGTCGAGGGACGCAAAGATCAGCGCGAGCCCGATCAGGATGCGCCCGGTCTGACGCAGGGTGCCGGACTGCCCGCGCAGGAACAGCACCACGCCGGCCAGCAGCAGCAGCGGCACCAGAAAATCCTGCGGGATCAGCAGAATCTGCGAGACGACGGCGGAGCCCACGTCCGCCCCCAGCAGGATCGCCAGCCCAATCGCGGGCGCGAGGCTGCCCTTGGCCACGAAGTTCGCGACCAGCACCGCGACGGCGGTGGAGCTTTGCAGGAACATCGCGGCAAGGGTGCCGGTGCCCGCTGCCAATACCCGGTTGCCCGAGGCGTGGCGCAGGGATTGGCGCAACTGGGTGGCAAAGGCCCGCTCGACCCCGGTCCGCACCAGCCGCACCGACCAGATCAGCAGCGCGGCGGCACCGGCGATGTGCAGCAGAAAGGGCAGAAGGGCAGGTTCTTGCAAGGGTATTCTTTCGTCGATGGGGTCCGAAGGGTTGTCCGGAAGTGGTATGTAACAGGTTTGTAACGATAGGCCAGATGTCCCCGCAGGCGACGGAGTTCCGTCCGCCGACCGCTGGCAGTCGGGACGCGGAAAATCGCGCGGCACTCCGGGGCGCGTCATAATACCGTTACGAAACAGGCAGATACCGCGCCAGGTGTGAGACTTGAAACATATATTGCCAGCGCGGGCATTGACCTACTACGCTGGCGGCGACAATCCAGAGGGGGAGAAGCCAAATGAAGATGCGACATACGATGATGGCCAGTATTGCGGCCATGATGGCGGCGGCACCTGCCGTGGCCCAGACCGAGATCGAGTTCTGGCATGCCTTTACCGGCCGCCTGGGCGAGCTGGTGGCGGAGCAGGTCGAAACCTTCAACGGATCGCAGTCCGACTACGTGGTCACCGCGACTCACAAGGGCAACTATTCCGAGACGCTGAACGCGGGCATCGCGGCCTTCCGCGCGGGCGAACAGCCGGACATCCTGATGGTGTTCGAGGTTGGTACCGCAACGATGATGGCCGCCGAGGGCGCGATCAAACCGGTCTACGAGGTGATGGTCGACGCGGGTGCCGATTTCGATCCGGATGCCTTCATCGGGTCGGTCAAGGGCTATTACACCACCGCCGACGGTCAGATGCTGTCGATGCCGTTCAACTCGTCCACGCCCGTTCTGTGGGTGAACCGCGATGCGCTGGAAGCGGCGGACATCGACCCCGACGTGGATCTGACGACCTGGGAACAGGTGGGCGAGGTGCTGGACACGCTCAAGGCGTCGGGCAACGACTGCCCCCTGGTCACAGCCTGGCAAAGCTGGATCCACCTTGAGAACCTCAGCGCCTATCACAACGTGCCCTTCGCCTCCGAGGCCAACGGCTTTGGCGGGGTGGGTACCGAACTGGAGCTGAATGGCCCGGTACAGGCCAAGCACATCGAGACGATGGGCCAGTGGGCGGAGGACGGCAAGTTCATCTACACCGGCCGCCGCAACGAGGGCGGCGCGAACTTCCGCAGCGGGGAATGCGCGCTCTTTACCGAAAGCTCTGCCGGATATGCCGGGATCAAGTCCGAAGCGACCTTTGATTTCGATGTGCGGCCGCTGCCGTACTGGTCGGACGTCGAAGGCGCTCCGCAGAACACGATCATTGGCGGCGCGTCGCTTTGGGTGATGGCCGGCCAGTCGGACGCGGAGTACGAGGGCGTGGCGGCGTTCCTGAACTTCCTGTCATCGCCTGAAATTCAGGCCAAGTGGCACCAGGACACCGGCTATCTGCCGATCACCCAGGCGGCTGCTGACCTGACGCGCGAACAGGGCTTCTACGAAGAGAACCCCGGCACCGACATCGCGGTGAAGCAGATGACAGCCAAGGAGCCGACGGAGAATTCCAAGGGTCTGCGGCTGGGGTCTTTCGACCAGATCCGCGGCATCATCGACGAGGAACTGGAAGCGGTCTGGGCCGGTGACAAGGATGCGCAGGCGGCGCTGGACAGCGCGAAGCAGCGCGGCGACGAGCTGCTGCGCCGCTTTGAGCAGGCGAACCGCTGAAGCGGGCGGGAAGGGGCCTCAGGGCTCCTTCCCGGTCAGCCGTGCGAGCATGTGTTGCAGATGATCCTGCCCACCGTGAAAGATCGCTTCGATCTGGATGATCTGGCGCACCTTGTCGAGGGTGAACCAGTAGATTGTTCGCTCGATGGTAAGGTGGCGGTATGTGTGATTATTGTTGAGGATGCGGCCGCCACGTTCCGGTGCGACCGCGATCCGTTGGCGGTTCTGGACAATGGAATTGATGCGCCCGCTTGCAAGAGAGATTGCGGATGCGGTGTCATGGCCAAAATCGAGATGCGACTGGACCAAATGATCGAATATGAGTGCGATATCGTTCTCGGCAGATGGACGAAACTCAACCGTCCAGGCCATATGTCTGCCTTTTCCGAGCAAGCATTGCAGCCACGCGGTTTTCGAACTCCTCACCTGAAATGGTTGGCTCGTTTGCGCGCTTGTCGAGCATCTGGAAGAAGCCCGATTTCCACGCCTCGTATTCTTCGTCTTCGCGGCGCTTGGCCTCAAGCGCCTGCTGGATCACGGCGGAGGTGGACGAAAACCGGCCCTCGGCCACTTGCTTGCGGGCGTATTCGGCCTGCTGATCCGAAATGGAGACTGAAATCTTGACGGTCATGGCGGAACTCCTTTGCGTTAAGGTGCTACCCAGTCGCACCGGAGTCAAGTGATGGAAAAGCGCGTCACCTTCAAAGGCATCTGGCTGCCGCTGCTGCTGGTCCTGCCGCAGATGATCATCACGGCGGTTTTCTTCTTCTACCCGGCGGGGCAGGCGGTCTGGCAATCGCTGTTCATCCCGGATCCCTTTGGCCTGTCCATGCAATACGTGGGCCTTGGCAATTTCGAATACCTGCTGGGCAATTCCTATTACCGCGCCAGTTTCGTCACCACCGCGATCTTTTCCATCGCCGTCACCGTGGTGTCGATGGGCGTGGCGCTCTACCTTGCGGTGCTGGCGGACCGGCTGATCAAGGGCTCTGGCGTGTACCGGACGCTGTTGATCTGGCCCTATGCGGTGGCGCCCGCCGTGGCCGGGGTTCTGTGGCTGTTCATGTTCAATACGCGGGTGGGCGTGGTGACATGGTACCTCGGCATGATGGGCTATGACTGGAACCACGTGCTGAACGGGGACGAGGCGATGACCCTTGTCGTCATCGCCTCCGCCTGGGGGCGGATCAGCTACAACTTCCTGTTCTTCCTGGCGGGGCTGCAGGCAATTCCGCGCAGCGTGATCGAGGCGGCGGCGATTGATGGCGCGCGGTTCTGGACCCGGTTTCGCACCATCGTCTGGCCGCTGCTGTCGCCGACGACGTTCTTCCTGCTGGTGGTGAACATCGTCTATGCCTTCTTCGAGACCTTCGGCGTGATCCATACGATCACCAGCGGCGGGCCGCAGCAATCGACCACGATCCTGGTCTACAAGGTCTACAAGGACGGCTTTGTGGGGCAGGACCTTGGATCGTCGGCGGCGCAATCGGTGATCCTGCTGCTGATCGTCGGGGCGTTGACCATCGTACAGTTCAAATTCATCGAACGACGGGTGCATTACTGATGGCGGGCATGGTCGAGAAACGCGGTTTCGGGCATTGGATGACCCACCTGGGGCTGATCATCGGGCTGTTGTTCATCTTTTTCCCGATCTGGCTGGCCTTCGTCGCCTCGACAGTGTCGCAACCCGAGATCGTGAAGCCGCCCATGCCGTTGCTGCCGGGCGACCAGTTCTTTGAAAACTACCGCAAGGCGCTGGTGTCCGGCATCAATGCGCCGGTGGCGCTCATGATGCTGAATTCGCTGGTCATGGCGCTGGGGATCACCATTGGCAAGATCGTGATCTCGCTGCTGTCGGCCTTCGCGATTGTATATTTCAAGTTTCCGGGGCGGCGCCTGTTCTTCTGGCTGATCTTCCTGACGCTGATGCTGCCGGTCGAAGTGCGCATCGTGCCGACCTACGAGGTCGTGGCGAACTTCGGCATGCTGAACAGCTATTCCGGGCTGATCTTTCCGCTGATCGCCAGCGCCACGGCGACCTTCCTGTTCCGGCAATTCTTCATGACCGTGCCGGACGAACTGGCCGAGGCGGCGCGCGTGGACGGGGCGAAACCGATGCGGTTCTTCTGGGACATCCTGCTGCCGATGAGCCGCACGAACATCGCGGCGCTGTTCGTGATCCTGTTCATCTATGGCTGGAACCAGTACCTCTGGCCGCTGCTGATCACGACCGATCCGTCGATGAACACCATCGTCATGGGCATCAAGCAGATGTTCCCCAGCGGCGACGACATCGCCGATTGGCCGGTGATCATGGCAACTTCCATCCTGGCGATGATCCCGCCGGTCATCGTGGTGATCAGCATGCAAAAGCTGTTCATCCGCGGCCTCGTAGACAGTGAGAAATAGGAAATGGCGACAGTCAGCCTGGACGGCATCAAGAAGACATTCGGCAAGACCGAGGTGATCCACGGGATCGACATGGAGATCGAGGATGGCGAGTTCATCGTGATCGTCGGGCCGTCGGGCTGCGGCAAGTCCACCCTGTTGCGCATGGTGGCGGGGCTGGAGACCGTGACCGAGGGCGAGGTGCGGATCGGTGGCGCGCGGGTGAACGAACGCGAGCCGATGGAGCGGGACATCGCGATGGTTTTCCAGAACTACGCGCTTTATCCGCATATGTCGGTCTTCGACAACATGGCCTATGGGCTGAAGATCGCGGGCACCCCCAAGGCCGAGATTGCCGAGCGCGTGAACGAGGCGGCGGCGCTGTTGCAGCTGGGCGATTACCTGAAACGGCGGCCGCGCGAATTGTCCGGCGGGCAGCGCCAGCGCGTGGCCATGGGCCGCGCCATCGTGCGCAAGCCCTCGGCGTTTCTGTTCGACGAACCGTTGTCGAACCTGGACGCCAAGCTGCGGGTGCAGATGCGGCTGGAGATCAAGCAGTTGCAGCGGCGGCTGGGGGTCACGTCGCTGTATGTGACGCATGATCAGGTAGAGGCGATGACGCTGGCCGACCGGATGATCGTGATGAACGCGGGCCGCGCGGACCAGATCGGCGCGCCGCTGGAGGTCTATGCGAACCCGCAGACCGAATTTGTCGCCGGTTTCATCGGCTCGCCGCCGATGAATTTCCTGCGTGCCGGTCTGGCGACGGATGCGCCGGAGGGGGCAAGGACGCTGGGCGTCCGGCCGGAGAACATGGTGCTGGCGGGGCAGGGGACCCCGGCGACCGCGATCTACAACGAGGCATTGGGGGCGGAGACGCTGGTGCATGTGGACCTGGCCGACGGGACCCGCGCCACCGTCCGGCAGGACGCGACCGTGCCCTTGCCCGAAGAAGGCGCCGCCGTGCACCTGAACTGGAAGGATGCGGATCGGATATTCTTTGACTCGGACGGCAGACGGTGCTGATCTGGCCGGATGGGGACCGGTCCTGCTGTCATGTCGCTGTCACATCAGCGCACTACGACGCGGGACGCCGGGTGCGGCCTGCCCGCACTGGCACAATTTGGAGAAGAAACATGAAAACCATTCTGACAACCGTTGCTGCCGTTGCGCTGTGCTCGACCGCGCAGGCGGACACGCTGCGGCTTTTGACCTGGGGCGGCTATGCGCCCGAGAACGTGATCGAGATGTTCGAGGCCGAGACCGGCCATACCGTTGAAGTCACCAAGTCGAACAACGAGGAAATGATCGCCAAGCTGCGCGCGACCAATGGCGGCGGCTTTGACCTGGCGCAACCCAGCCAGGACCGCATCGCGGGTCCGCAGGCCGAATTCGGCATCTACAAGCCGCTGGACATGTCCAAGATCGACGAGAGCCTGTTCATCCCCTCCATGCTGGAGGCGACCAAGGGCAACACCACCGTGGGCGGCGACGTCTATGGCGTGCCGCACGTCTGGGGCACATCGGGTCTGGTGGTGAACACGGCCGAAGCGGGTGACGTCAAGGACTACACCGATCTGTGCAACGAAGACGTATCGGGCAAGGTGTCCTACCGGCTGAAGCGTCCGACGCTGATCGGCTTTGCCTATGCCATGGGTCTCGACCCGTTTGCGGCCTACGGCGACGAAGCGGCCTACAAGGACATTCTCGATCAGGTCGAAGCCAAGCTGGTGGACTGCAAGCCCAACGTCAAAACCTACTGGGACGGCGGGGACGAGCTGAAGAACCTGCTGCGGTCGGGTGAGGTCGTGGCGTCGATGGCGTGGGACACCGGCGGCTGGCAGCTGAACGACGACAATCAGGACATCACCTTTGTCGCGCCCGCATCCGGGGCGCTGGGATGGATCGACACCTTCGTTCTGCCCTCGCGCGGCCGCGCGGACGATGCCGCCTATGACTGGATCAACTTCGTCATGAAACCCGAAATCGCGGCGATGATCACGGCCTCTGCCGGCAACTTCACCGCGTCCAAGGGCGGCGATGCGAATGTCGATGATGCGCTGAAGGCCAAGTATCAGGCCAGCTTCCCGCAGGAAGCCATCGACAACATCAAGTGGTATCCGCCGGTGCCCGCCGGGCTGGAGGCGCTGGAAGGTGCCGCGCTGGACCGGATCAACGCGGCCAACTGATCCGCGCTGAAGTGATGCAGGGAAGCGCGGCACCCGCGCTTCCCACTTTTGTTGAAGGCCCCCCGCATGAGTGCAACACCCGACCTCGAATGTCGCGACATCTCGAAGAGCTTCGATGATTTCAAGGCTGTCGACCACGTGAGTTTCAGTGTCCCGCAGGGCAAGTTCTTTTCCATCCTGGGGCCGTCGGGCTGTGGCAAGACGACCCTGTTGCGGATGATCGCAGGGTTCCAGAAACCGTCGAGCGGGGATCTGTTGATCAAGGGGCGGTCGGTGGTGGACGTGCCGCCGAACAAGCGGCCCGTGTCGATGGTGTTTCAGCACCTGGCCCTCTTCCCGATGATGAACATCGGGGCCAATGTCGGCTTTGGCCTGCGCCAGCGCGGGGTGAACAAGACGGATGTGAGGAAACAGGTCGAGCGGGTGCTGGAGCGTGTGGGGCTGGCCGGTGTCGCCGACCGGGCGGTCAGTTCGCTATCGGGCGGCCAGAAACAGCGCGTGGCCATCGCCCGCTGCATGGTGCTGGAACCGGATGTGCTGTTGCTGGACGAACCCTTGGGCGCGCTGGACCTGAAGCTGCGCGAACATATGAAGATCGAACTGAAACAGCTTCAGTCGGAATTCAACACCACGTTCGTTTACATCACGCACGACCAGTCCGAGGCGCTGGTGATGTCCGACCAGATCGCGGTGATGAACCACGGTGTCTTTGAACAGGTGGGCACGGCGAAAGAGCTGTATTACGAACCAAAGACCGCCTTTGTCGCCGGGTTCGTGGGCGAGGCGAACCGCATCGCGGCCACCGTCGAGGACGCGGGCGCGGGACTGCTGACCCTGAGGACGGAGGCAGGACAGCCCCTGCGTGGCGTGGCGGCGGCAGGGGGGCTGGCGCGTGGCGATCGGGCGGAGGTCTTTGTCCGGCCCGAGGCCGTGCGCCTGTCGCGGACCGCTGGAGAGATGGACGGCAACACCGGCGCGGGGACGGTGCAGAACGTGCTGTTCAATGGCGCCAATTCCCATGTGCTTTTGCGCGACGGGCAAAGCGGGGCGGAGATCACCGTCGCGCTGCCGCAGACGGGCGAGTTCCGCGATCTGAACAAGGGCGATACGCTGCACTACCGCTGGGATCCGGACCAGACGCGGGTCTATGCCCGTGGCTGACCGGTCAAAGCCGACATTCTATCTATTGCTGGCGCCGCTGTTGCTGTGGCTGGTGACGCTGATCATCCTGCCGCATGTGGGGATGTTCATCGTATCGCTGCGCGAAAAGGTCGGCGTGCGGGAATATGAAACCAGCTTTGCCAACTACGCGGTGTTCTTCAACGAGCCGCTTTACTGGAACACTTTCGCGCGCACCGCCTATATGTCCATCGCGGCGACGGTGCTGACGCTGCTGATCGGCTTTCCCATCGCCTATTACATCGCCAAGCTGACCCGCGGGCGCAGCAAGACGACGCTGTTCCTGATGTGCCTGATCCCGTTCTGGGTCAGCGAGCTGGTGCGCACCTTCGGCTGGATGATCCTGCTGCGCGAGACGGGCATCTTTTCCAACCTGCTGCAATACGTGGGGCTGGCCGATGCCCCGGTCGAGATGCTGTACAATGACGCCGCGATCATGGTGGGGCTTGTCTATACCTCGATGCTGTTCATGGTGGTGCCCCTGGTCACGACGCTGGACAGCCTGGACGACAGCCTGATCGAAGCGGGCTATGACCTGGGTGCCAGCGGCGTCGCCATCCTGCGCGAGATCGTGATCCCCCATGCCATGCCGGGCATCGTGTCGGGCTGCATCGTGGTGTTCATGCTGAGCCTTGGCAACTACCTGACGCCGATCCTGCTGGGTGGCAAGGACAGCCTGTGGTTCACCGGGCTGATCTACAGCCAGTTCATCACGCGCTTCAACTGGGAGCTGGGGTCGGCCTTTGGCTTCCTGCTGCTGGCCCTGTCTTCGGTCATCGTTTTCCTGGGGCTGAAGCTAACCCGCCAATCGCTGGGAAAAACCATGGGGCAGGCATGATCACAGGCATCCCCCAGAGCGGCGCGTTCAAGTGGACCTACCGGGCCTATGTGGCGCTGTTCTTTCTGTTTCTGGCGCTTCCGCTGGTCACTGTCTGCGTCTTTGCCTTCAACGATTCGGTCTTTCCCTCGCTCCCGTGGGAGGGGTTCACCTGGGCCTGGTTCTTTGGTGATGAGGCGCCCTATATCGGGGTCTTTCACGAACGGCCGATCCTGCGGTCCATCGTGACGTCGGGCATCGTCGCCTTCTGGGTGGCGTTGCTTTCGGTGGCTGTGGGCACCTGCAATGCGTTCCTGTTCGTGCGGCACGATTTTCCGGGCAAGGGTATTCTCTATATCCTGATGCTGCTGCCGCTGATCATACCCGGCATCATCCTGGGGATTTCGATCCTGGTGTTTTCCTCGTCTGTCGCGAACACGCTGGAGGATGCGACGGGCCTGTGGTTCGACGGGTTGCGGCCCGGTCTGATCCTGGTGGTGCTGGGGCAGTTTTCCTTCATCACGACGTTTGCGACTCTGGTCATCTCGGCCCGGTTGCAAAAGTTCGATCCGGCGCTGGAGGAGGCGGCGTTGAACCTGGGCGCGACCCGCTGGGGTGCCGTGCGGGCGATCACGCTGCCGTTCCTTTACCCCGCGATGGGGGCCGCGGCGGTGGTGGCGGTTCTGATGAGTTTCGAGAACTTCAACACGACGCTGATGCTGGTGGGGTCGGACGCGCCGCTGACGATTACCATGTTCGACCGGCTCAAGCTGGGGTCGACCCCGGTGCTGAACGCGGTGTCCCTGCTGCTGATCGTGCTGTCCGCGGTGCTGGGACTGGTGTCGCTGCTGATGCAACGGCGCGGGGATTAGCGGCAGTCAGACCGGCGTCGGCATATCCGTGTCGCGACCGTAGATGCATCTGTACCAGAGCGTTGTCAGCACCTCGGTCACATGTTCCTGTGTCTGGCCCAGCTCGCGGATGGAGGGCGGCGGGTCGATATAGGTCATCTTCAGCGCCTCGTCCGCCATCAGGATGACAAAGCGCAAGGCAAGCAGCGCCTTGCTTTCATCGACGTCGAGGAACCAGCAGTCCGGCTCGCGCCTGCGAATGTCGCGCAGCAGGATGATGGCCCAGCGGTGGTTGATGGCATCTCGTGACGCGACGAGGTCGGGCCGGTCGTTGAACAGGGCGCTGTTGCCGGCCAGCAGGCGGGCGTTGCTGGCATAGAAGGCCACGTAGAAACGGTTCATCCGGTAGATGGCGTCGCGTCGCGACAAGCTGCCTGCCCCGCGCGGGCGAAGCTTGCGCAGGGTTGCGGTAAAGCTGCGGCGCACGGCGACCGCTGCCTCCGCGCGGTTCGGAAAGTAGAGATAGAATGTCCCCCGCGCCAGCCCGGCGCGCTTCACGATCCCCTCGATGGTCAGCTTGGAATAACCGTTTTCCTCCAGCTCGTGCGCGGTGGCTGCCAGCAATGCCAGGCGGGTGCGCTGCCGTTTCGGCCGGTCGCGCGCGTTTTCGGCGCGCGCATCAAGGATCTCGATCAGGCTGGGGGCTTCGACAGGTTCCATCGACGCCTTATCCGACAGCGGATGGTCCGTTTCAAGAACGATAAACTTATCCATTGACTCACCAAAAACTGACGGTAGTGTCATAAATGACATTAGTGTCATATTAACCCGAGAGAGTTGCAATAGAAATGGCAAATGCAGGCCCCCGCTTTGAAAATGTCACCAAGAGGTACGGCCGGGTTATGGCGCTGGACAAATTCGACCTGGACGTGGCGCCGGGAGAATTTGTCACCTTCCTGGGGCCTTCGGGGTCCGGCAAGACGACGGCGCTGAACATTCTGGCGGGCTTTGCCGATGCGACCGAGGGCGAGGTGTTCATCGGCGACCGGTCGGTGGGCGGGCTGCCGCCGGAAAAGCGCAACGTCGGCATGGTCTTTCAAAGCTATTCGCTGTTCCCCCACCTGAGCGTGTTCGAGAATGTCGCCTTTCCGCTGCGCCTGCGGGGCGTGGGCGGGGACACGCTGAAACGCAAGGTCGGCGAGGCGCTTGAGATGGTGCACCTGTCGGATTTCGCCGCGCGGATGCCGAACGAGCTGTCGGGCGGACAGCGCCAGCGCGTCGCCTTTGCGCGTGCGGTGGTCTTTGATCCGCCGGTGCTGCTGATGGACGAACCGCTGAGCGCGCTGGACCTGAAGCTGCGCGAGCAGATGCAGCTTGAGATCAAACGATACCACGCGCAGATCGGCTGCACGATCATCTTTGTCACCCATGACCAGGGCGAGGCGCTGACCCTGTCGGACCGTGTCGCCGTGATGCGGGCAGGCCGGATCGCACAGGTCGGCAGCCCCAAGGAAATCTACGACCGCCCCAATTCCCAGTATGTGGCCGAGTTTATCGGCAATACCAATCTGTTCCGCATTGACGCGGCGCAGGGCGGCGCCTGGGAGATCGCGGGTCTGGACTGTCGGTTGCCCGCCATCGCGGACAGGGACCCGGCGCGGACCGGGCTTTCCGTCCGCCCCGAGAAAATCAGGCCGGTGGATGCGTCGCAGGACGGGTCACTGGCCTTTGATGCCCGGCTGACCGAGGTCATCTTCAAGGGCGATCATGTTCAATACGCTGCCGTATCGTCCGGTGGCGCGCCGCTTGTCTTTCAGGATCACAGGGGTCCGGGCAGCGGCCTGATGAAAAGCGGCGACCAGGTCAGGCTTGGCTTTGACCCCAATGATGCCGTCCCGGTTGCGCTCGATACGGCGTGACCCCCACCAAGGAGGAGTGAAATGAAACATACGAAATTCGCAATCGGCACGGCGGCGCTGCTGGCGCTGGCCCAGCCTGCATTTGCCCAGGACAAGGTCCTGACGATCGCCGGCTCTGGCGGTGTGGTCAAGGAGATCACCGAGAAGGTGTTCCTGCCCGCCTACGAAGAAGCGACCGGCTGGAGCACGAAGTTCATCGCCGCTGAAAGCAATATCCTGCTGGAGGTTCGCACGATGCTGGCCAGCGGAAAGATGCTGTACGACGCGATGGAGGTCTCGGCGGCGAGCTACCCCATCGGGGTAAAGGACGGCCTGCTGGCCCCCATCGACTATGACCTTCTGGACCCCGACGGCGAACTGCCCGAACAGGCCAAGAAGGAATTCGGTGTCGTTGCCGCCGCCTATTCCACCGTGCTGGTGCAGCGGACGGACAAGAACCCCGAGGGCAAGAAGATGGAAAGCTGGGCGGACTTCTGGGACGTGGAGACGTTCCCCGGCCCGCGGTCTTTGAACCCGCAACCGCAGTACACGCTGGAATTCGCCCTCTTGGCCGATGGCGTGGCGCGCGAAGACCTCTATGATGTTCTCGGCACCGAAGAGGGCCTGGACCGGGCCTTTGCCAAGCTGGACGAGATCAAGCCGCACATCCCGGTCTGGTGGTCCTCTGGCGCGCAGTCGGTGCAGCTGTTGTCCGATGGCGAGGTGTTCTATTCCAGCACCTATAA
Source organism: Sulfitobacter sp. THAF37 (assembly GCF_009363555.1). Classification (NCBI taxonomy): domain Bacteria; kingdom Pseudomonadati; phylum Pseudomonadota; class Alphaproteobacteria; order Rhodobacterales; family Roseobacteraceae; genus Sulfitobacter; species Sulfitobacter sp. THAF37. The sequence continues at coordinate 56,099 of NZ_CP045376.1, read as the reverse complement.
CGGGCGCGTGGCCAAGCTGCAGGAAAGCGGCATCCCGGCCGAGATCGTCTGGAACGGCGGTGCGTTGCACACCAGCTATGTGGGCATTCCGAAGAACGCCCCGAACTACGAGGCGGCGCACGACTGGATCCGCGTGCGCACCATGCGCCCCGACCTTGAGCTGGAGTACGTCAAGCAGCTGCCCTATCCGAACTTCGCGCCGGGTCTCTTTGACGCGATGCCCGAGGACGTGGCCAAGACGATGCCGACCTACCCGGCAAACGCGGATGTGCAGTTCGTCGCCGACGATACGTTCTGGGCCGAAAACCTCGATGAAATTCGCGAACGCTTCGACGAATGGCTGCTTGAGTAACCGCTCCGGCGGCGGTGGGGGCAAAGCCCGTTCCGCCGTCATGGGTCCGATCCGGGGTGCGCGCGGCCCAGAGCCGCGCCGCCGAATGTGAAGGTGGAAAGAACTGATCATGAAAATTCGTCCGATCCTTTGGCTGTTTCTTCCCGCCGCGCTGCTGCTTGGCGCCTTCATCGTGCTGCCCTCTTTCGATCTGTTCCGGGCAAGTGTCTTTGACCCGGAATTCACCACCAAGCATTTCCAGCGGCTGTTCGAGAGGGGCGTCTACCTGGACGTGATGTGGCGCACGATACGGGTGTCGCTGATGGTGGCGGTGCTGTGCACGGTGATCGGCTACCCGGTGGCGTTCTTTATCAATCTTCAGCCACGTCGGCGGCAGACGATACTTCTGTTCCTGATCCTGATCCCGATGTGGATGTCGATCCTGATCCGAACCTATGCCTGGATCGTTGTGCTGGGCCGCGACGGGCTGGTGAACGAGGCGCTGGCCGCGCTTGGCTTCACAACCGAGCCGGTGCAGATGCTGTTCACCTCGGGTGCGGTGCTGGCGGCAATGGTCCAGATCCTGCTGCCGATCCAGATCCTGACCTGCTACGCCGCGATGACCGAAATCGACCTTGACCTGATCCGCGCCGCGCGGGTGCTTGGCGCACGGCCCAGGCAGGCGCTGGCGCGGGTGTTTCTGCCGCTTAGCCTGGACGGGACGCTGACGGGTCTGGTGATCATCTTCATGCTGTCGATGGGCTTTTTCATCACGCCCGCGCTTCTGGGCGGGCGTCAGGACATGATGATCGCCAACCTGATCGAATTTCAGGTTCAGCGCCTGAACTGGAGCTTCGCCGCAGCACTTGGCGTCGTGCTTCTGGTGCTGACGGTGGGCATGATCGTGCTGCTGCGCGGTGGCGGCCGGATGTTGGCGCGACGCATCCTGAAGGGAGGGCTGTGACATGCAGACGATGAAACCTTCGCTGCTGCTGACCGGGTATTTCTGGCTGATCGTGGCTTACATGATCTTTCCGGTGATCATCGTGATCCCGGTATCCTTTGCGAGCAGCGAGTTCCTGCGCTTTCCGCCCGAGGATTTCGGCATCCGCTGGTATCGCGCCTATTTCACCGATCCGATCTGGATCGCCGCGACAATCACGTCCTTCCGGGTCGCGGTGCTGTCGACGCTGATCTCCACCACATGCGGGACGTTGGCCGGGCTGGCGATCAGCCGCTCGCCGCAGCGGATGCAGTCGCCGCTGACCTATGCCGCGACGGTGCCGATCGTGATCCCGCATATTTTCATCGCGCTGGGGGTGTTCATTCTCGCGCTGCGGATGAACCTCACGGACAGCGAGATCGCGCTGGCCTTTGCCCATGCCGCCGTCGCCATGCCCTTTGTCGTGCTGATCACCAGCGCGGCGATCCGGCAGATCGACCCGACCATCGAACGCGCCGCGCGGGTTCTGGGCGCGGGGCCGGTGCGCGCATTCCGCGTTGCCACGCTGCCGCCGCTGATCCCGGCCATCGTGGCGGCGGCCATCTTTGCCTTCTTCGTCAGCTTCGACGAGCTGATCATCGCCCAGTTCCTTATGAAGGGGAGCGAGACGCTGCCGATGCGGATCTGGGCCGACCTGCGGCTGGACATCAGCCCCGTCGTTGCGGCGGTGTCCGGGCTGCTGATCGTCGTCACAACCATCGCCATGGCCTGCGCCGAAATCCTGCGCCGACGCGCAGTCGCGACGCTGGCCCCCTGAAACATATCAGACCAAGAGGACCACATGGGCATCAGATACGAAAAGGACGGTCCGGTTGCGACCTTCACCATCGAAAACGGCAAGGTGAACGCCTTTACCCCCGAGATGCACAAGGAATTGCATGACGCGGTCAGAGAGTTCTGTGCCGACCGGTCGGTGCATGTGGGCATTCTGACCGGTGCCGGGGACAAGGCGTTTTGCGCGGGCGACGACATCAAGAACCCGCATGGGCACCAAACCCAGGACAAGGCGATGACGGCGCATTTCTTTCCCTCCACCCCGGAGGAGGCACATCTGCGCCCCGGCTGGGAGCGCGAACTGCGGTCGCTGGAGCGGTTCAAGCCCATCGTGGGGGCCATCAACGGCCCTGCCGTGGGGATGGGCGCGATCTACATGTTGAACCTGACCGATATCCGGGTCGCATCGCCCAATGCTTTTATCGGTTTGCCCGAAATCGCCTACGGCATGGCGGGGGCAGGGGGGTCGACCCAGCTGGCCAAGCAGGTGCCGCCCGCCGTGGCCATGTGGATGGTGCTGCTGGGCGAACGGATGCCTGCCGAGGAGGCGCTGAAACACGATCTCTTCAACGAGGTGGTGCCGCAGGACCGGTTGATGGCCCGCGCCCGTGAACTGGCCGACCGGATCGCGTCCCTGCCGCCAATCTCGGTCCGGGTCGAGATGGAAGTGACCAGGCGCGCGATGGACCTGTCGCGGAACGAGGCGTTGAACCTGACGTCGCATCTCTATCGGTTGCAGCGGGCGGCGCTCATGTCGAAAGGCGAACACCAGTCCCTTCCCCTGGCGGACGACTGAAGCGGAGACAGAAATGACCAAAGACTACGGCATTGCGGCCATGCAGGAGCGCCGCGCCGCGGCCGAGGCCGCGACTTACCCTGAAACATTGGCTGCCCTTGTCGACGGGGCGGCGGCGGACCACCGGGACACAACCCTGGCCAAATGGCTAGAGACCGGCCAGACCATGACCTATGCGGAATTCGCGGAGGCGAGCCGCAGACTGGCCTCGTCCTTTCTGGCGCAGGGCATCCGCAAGGGGACCCATGTGGCGGTCATGCTGCCGAATGTGCCCGCCTATCCGCTGACCTGGGTGGCCCTGGGACGGATCGGGGCGGTGATGATCCCGGTGAACATCCACTACACCCAGCAAGAGCTGACATTCGTGCTGACCGATGCGGACGCGCAGTTCCTGGTGATCGACGAGACGGCGCTGCCGTCGCTGGACGGGATGGCGGAGCTGCCGCCTTTGATGGACATGTCCCGTGTCATCCTGCGTGGCGGCACCCGTGAGGGCACGCTTGACTGGGACGCCCTGTTGCGGGACGGCGCGGCGGATTTCACCGCGCCTTCGGCGGTGTCGCGGACCGATATGCTGAACCTCCAGTACACGTCCGGAACCACCGGTTTTCCCAAGGGATGCATGCTGAGCCACGATTACTGGGTGCTGCTTGGCGCGCTTGCCGCGCATTGGCGCGGGGCGGCGGGCGATGTGCGCAATGTGCTGATCTGGGCGCCCTTCAACTATATGGACCCCCAGTGGCAGTTCCTGATGACCATGTGCCTGGGGGGGACCGCCAAGATTGCGCCGCGCATCAGCCTGAGCCGGGCCTACGACATCTTTGTAAGCGAAGAGATTCATTACTGCATCTTCCCCGAACCCGCGCTCAAGGCCTGGCCGGAGGGTGAAAAGGACAAGGCACTGCACCTCAAGTACGTTTCAATCTTCGGCTGGCGCGAGGACGCGCGGCAGGAAGTCGAGCGCCGCTTTGGCTGCGTGGCGCGCGAAAGTTTTGGCATGACCGAGGTCGGCGGCGCGCTGATGGTGCCCGAGGCCGCGGGCGAGAAGGCCTATCAGCGCACCTGCGGCCTGCCCGCCGCCTTTCGCGAGGTGCGGATCGTCGATGACAGCGGCAAGGATGTCGCCCAGGGCGAGATCGGCGAGCTTTGGGTGGCGGGACGCGGCATCCTGTGGGGCTATTACAAGCGCCCCCAGGCCAATGCCGAAGGGTTCTCGGGGCGCTGGTTCCGCACAGGTGATCTGTTCCGCCAGGACGATGACGGGTTCTTTCAGATCGTCGGGCGGATCAAGGACATGATCCGCCGGTCCGGCGAAAACATCGCCGCACAGGAGGTCGAGGCGGTGATGAATGCCATGCCGGGCGTGATGGAAAGCGCCGCCGTGGGCGTGCCGGAGCCGGGGCGCGGCGAGGAGGTCAAAGTCTACCTGCTGCTGGCCGATGGCAAGACCCCTGCGGACGTGCCGCCCGAGGCGGTGATCGAACATTGTTCGGCACGGCTGGCGAAGTTCAAGACCCCCCGGTTCATCGCCTATGTCGATGCGTTTCCCCGGACGGTGTCGAACAAGATCCGCAAGAACGCGATCCTGCCCGAAGGCGCAGACCCCCGCGCCGGGACATGGGACCGGGTCGAGGGGCGGTGGCTGTCGGATGCCGATACGGGCGCGGCAGCGGGGTGAAAACCCCGCCCCCGGCGTCAGCCAGCCAGATGCAGGTCGATGAAGTCGGCGATCTGTGCGTTGATCTGGGGTGTATGCATGTGGGGCGTCGCGTGACCGCCACCCGGCACATGTATCATCTGGGCCGTGCCGCCCCGCGCCTGAAGCTGGGCCTGAAAGTTGTAGCTTTCGGTGATCGGCACCACGCTGTCCGCGTCTCCGTGGATCAGCAGAAAGGGCGGGCTGTCGGCGTTGCAATGGGCGACGGGGCTGGCGTGCCACGCGACTTGCGGCGCGTCAAAGACGGTCTGACCCAGCAATTGCGTGACAGGCGCGGACAGCAGATTGTCCCGACCGGCACAGAGGGTGATCAGGTTGGAAGGACCGTAGTAGTCGACAACCGCCCTGATCTTGACCGCGGGGTCGGCACCGAAGTCTGTCTGCGCCGTGGCCAGCGCCGCCAGCGCGGCGAGGTGCCCGCCTGCGGACAAGCCCAGCAAAGCCAGCCGTTTCATGTCCAGCCCATGTTCCGGCGCGATCCGGCACAGCAGGCCGAGGGCCGCGTTCACGTCCTGGATCTGGGCGGGAAAAACCTGGTGCTGGGACAGCCGGTATCCCAGGCTCGCCACGGCATAGCCGCGTTCGAGAAGATACCAGGCGCGCACGATCTTGCGGTCCCGCTTTGCCCAGCTGCCACCGTGGATATAGGCGACAACTCCGCGAATTTGGCCCTGCGGCAGATAGAGATCGACCTGCTGACGCTCATGCTCTCCGTAGGGGATATCGGGCAGGATCGTGGTGCCCGGTGGCGGCGGAATGTCGGGCATTGATTTTGGGTCTTGCGACATGGCGGAGTCCTTTGTTCTTTGCTGGAACATACTGCTGCGCCGGGTCCTGCAGCGACAAATGAAACAGGAGGGGTATTTCAGAACCTGTGGTTATGAACGCTTACCTAGTAAACAGAATTGCTACATGAGCAATAGTTATGAATTGGTCATCAATCGGTATTTTTTCTCGCCGGACAAGGCCTCTACGTTGAAGAATTATAAACTAAGTCAAACTTAACAGGGAGTTTTGGTCAGACTATGTCCATCATACCTATGATCTCGGAATTTCATGCCGACATGACGGAGTGGCGGCGGGATTTCCATGCCCACCCGGAATTGAACTACGAGGAACAGCGGACATCGGACCGCGTGGCCAGTCTGCTCGAAAGCTGGGGCATCGAGGTTCACCGTGGCTTTGGCAAGACCGGCGTTGTCGGGGTTCTGCGGCAGGGGAACGGCCCGGGCGCCATCGGTCTGCGTGCGGATATGGACGCGCTGCCGATGCAGGAGCAATCGGATCTGCCCTACAAATCCACCAATGACGGCGTGATGCATGCCTGCGGGCATGACGGACATACGACAATGCTGCTCGGCGCGGCCCGGTATCTGGCCGAAACGCGCAATTTCTCCGGCACGGTGGTGTTCATCTTTCAGCCCGCAGAGGAGCGCGGCTCTGGCGGCAAGGCGATGATCGCCGACGGGCTGTTCGAGAAGTTTCCATGCGATACCGTATGGGCCGTGCACAACACGCCGACCATTCCCAAGGGCAAGGTTGCCGTGCGATCAGGCCCGGTGATGGCGGCGGTGGACGGGATGCGTATCCTGATCAAGGGCAAGGGCTGCCACGGCGCACGGCCCCAGGCGGGCAACGACCCGATTTCGGTCGGGGTGCAGTTGCACACCGCCTTCCAGCACATCGTCACCAAGAATATCGACCCCGTGGAAACCGCGCTGGTCAACGTCACCCAGTTCCATGCGGGTACCGCGGTCAACGTGGTGCCGCCCACCGCGGAACTGGCTGCGACCATCCGCACCTTCAGTGAAGATGTCCGCCAGACCATCAAGCGGCGGGTTCACGAGGTCGTCAAGGGGGACCGTCATCTTCAACGGCGGCCCCCGTGCACTGGTCGGTCTTGTCGGTGAGAACGCCTTGGGCGAGGCTTATGTGCGCCAGACCCAAGAGGTTCTGAAACCTGCCGCGAATATCGTCTTCAACTTTGCATCGCGCGAGGATCTGATGCCCGACATTCCCGGCATCATGACCTTTGGCAAGACCCGGCATGGCCGTCTGTGCAACATGGCCAACCTGACCGCGACCTGCCCCGAGCTGGCGCCGGAGGGCTGGCATCAGTATGTCGCCTATGTCGTGCCGCGCCCCGCAATGGGTGATTTCGACAGCGACGATGAGGTCGAAAAGGGGTTCGAGGATCTGCGCGAGCAGTTCCCGGGCTTTGATGACAAGGTCAATATGCTTTCGGTTCGTGTGATGCGGGATGAATGGCCGGCGCAGCGGACCGGCGCGGGCTATGACATGAGCGTGACAACCCCGGTCGATGCGCTGTGGTGCGTTGGCGATGCGGTCAAGGAATACGGCAACGGCGGAACCCAGGCCTGCGCCGTATCCGCGAAAGAGGCTGTGGACAAGGCCTTGGCGGCCCGAGGCATCGCCCAATCGGAGGCCCACAGCCTGGCGACATGAGTTCAGCCGTTTGGCCGTTGAGCGCCGCGTCGAGAGGCGCGGCCTTCAGCGGTCATCGTGGCGAAGATCCGGGCGTCCAGGCCTCCCGCTGAGCGCCCATACTTCGCGCGATCCCCGGCCTGTCTGCTCTTAAGGGTCGGGGATCGTTTTTATTGCTTCGGGCATTTCGGGCTGTGTGTTGCGCGCGGGTCTTCGGCTGGCTGGGTCTGCCGGTCGGGCTTCGCGCGCGGCGAATTGGTTTTCAGGGGAATATGGCAGGCCGCTGTCGCGCTGCAATGCAGGGACATTGGCGAAACGCAAGAGTGTTCGATGCCGAACCCGGTGCCATGCCTCGGGGCAGTGAAGCGCCGGTCGACCCGTCACATGCCCCGGCAACGGATGCCGGGGCCGTCTTCGGTCAAAGGTCACAGACGCTTGGCGACTTCCTCAAGCATGACTTCGGTCGCGCCTCCGCCGATGCGCAGGATCCGCGCGTCCCGCGCCATCCGCTCGATCGGTGTGCCGCGCATGTAGCCGGTGCCGCCATGAAGCTGAAGACAGCCGTGGACGACCTCATGCAGGATCTCGGGCGCGATCGACTTGATCATCGCGGTTTCCCGGCTGACCGGATGGCCTGCGTCCTTTGACGCGGCGGTCTGGTATGTCAGAGCCCGGATCATCGCCACCTTGGAGGCGAGATCGGCGAGCCGCAGGCGGGTGGCCTGCTGGTCCCACAGGGTCTTGCCGAAGGCGCGACGTGTGCGGACATAATCCAGCGTCAGCTCGATAGCCTTGGCGCCCTGGCCCGAACACATGGCACCGATCATACGGCGTTCATGTTCGAACCCCTGCATGATGCAGCCAAAGCCCCGGTTTTCCTGTCCCAGCAGGTTTTCGCCGGGGATCCGCATGTCTTCGAACACCAGTTCGGCCGTGTCCGAACATAGCCAGCCGTGCTTTTCAAGCTTCGACGCGACCTTGAAGCCGGGCGTGTCCGTCGGAACGATGAACATTGAAATACCGCGCGCGCCGGTGTCCGGCGCGTCGGTGCGGGCGGCGAGGATCACGATGTCGCCATAGACCGCATTGGTGATGAACATCTTGGTGCCGTTGATGATCCAGTCATCACCGTCGCGCACCGCCTTGGTCCGCAGGCCGGCCACATCGGACCCGGCCCCCGCTTCGGTCACGCCCACGCAGCAGACGGTTTTACCCTCAATGATGTCCGGCAGCCATTTCGCCTTCTGCTCTTCGGTGCCGAATCGCGTGATATGGCTGGCCGACATATCCGTGTGCACGGTCACCGACGAGGTGAAGCCGCCGAAAGAGCAACGGTCGAGTTCTTCTCCGAACACGACGGACGCCAGCGAACCCATATTGGTGCCGCCGTATTCTTCCTCGTGCTGCATCCCCAGCAGGCCCATCTCGCCCAGCTTCCGATATATTTCGCGCGGGATCTTTCCGTCGCGTTCCCAGGCGTCGCCATTGGGAATGACCTCTTTTTCGACGAAACGCCGGACCTGTTCGCGTAGCATGACCAGGTCTTCGGTGACGCATTCGGGGTCTCTGAGGCGGAATCCTCCGTCTCCGCTGTCGGACAGTGCGGCGGCATTCATGTTCATCGGGCTCCTCCGGTCGAATTCGACATTGACGACACATCATTGCACAGACCGCCTCGGGGATGCTAGATAAAACATACGGACAGCCGGTTAATTTTTTGGGAGGACCCATGGCGGGAATCGAATACGCTCTGGATGGCGATCTGGCCAGCATCACCGTTAACCGCCCCGAGCGGCGCAATGCGCTTACGTCTCAGGATTGGGTCGATCTGGGCCGCGCGGCCAACACGGCCGTGGCCGACAGGGCGCGGGCCGTGCTTTTGCGCGGGGCAGGGAGCAGTTTCTCGGCCGGGTTCGACATTTCCGAAATTACCCCTGGCGAGGTCGACGCGTTGGAGCTGGTCGACGGGATCGTGAACCCCGCCCTGCTTGCGATTCGCCAGATACCTGTGCCAACCGTTGCCGCCGTCGAAGGCGCCTGCGTCGGCGGCGGTCTAGGCATCGCCGCAGCCTGCGACGTGATCCTTGCCAGCGAAACGGCAAAGTTTGCAGTGCCTTATACGCAGATAGGAATCATGGCGGATGCTGGCGCGCATCTCTTCCTGAGAGAGGCCATCGGTTATCAGCGGGCGGCGGATCTGATCTTCAGCGGCAGGATGCTGTCGGCACAGGACGCCCTGACCCTGGGACTGTGCGCTCAGGTCTCTGATGCAGCGGCATTTGAACAAGAGGTCGACGCCTATGTCGGGGCATTGGCCAAGGGGCCGACTCAGGCCCTGGTCCGCTCGAAAAGCATTCTGCGCAGCGTGCAATCTGTCGAGGAGGGCCTGGCCGTCGAGGCCAGGCTTCAGGCCGAGGTCTTCGAGACGCAGGATGCCTATGAAGGCATCACGGCCTTCCTGCAGGGACGAAAGCCGGTCTTCAAGGGCGAGTGAAGCTGAAACGGTGGCGCCGTGTCGTTGACAGGGCCGCTAACACATATTAAAAGGATGAATGTCCGGTTTTAGATTTTGACGCTGTAGTGCGCTTCGAAGCTGACCGAAAACCCAATCAGGGAGGATGCCGTGGACGGCAATATCAAGTCGAAGTGGGACGAGCTGATCCAGCCGGGACTGGTGCACGGGTCGCTCTATTATGATGAGGCGATCTTCAAGGAAGAGGTCGAGAAGATCTGGTTCAGAACCTGGGTCTACATCGGCCACGAGAGCGAGATCCCTAACAAGAACGATTTCGTGACCAAATCCATCGGTCCGATGCCGGTGCTGATGGTGCGCGACAGCAATGGCGACATCCAGCTGCTGCTGAACCGCTGTCCCCACCGGGGTAATGCGGTCTGCGTGCAGGAAAAGGGCAACCGCGCGCGGTTCACCTGCCCGTATCATTCCTGGACTTTCTCGAACACGGGCGATCTGATCAACTACGCCTTCCCGGAAGGCTACAAGGGCACCGACAAGTCGCAGCTGGGGCTGGGCAAGGTCACCCGCGTGACCAATTATCGGGGGTTCATTTTCGGGTCGATGGCCGCCGAAGGCCCGACGCTGGAGGAACATCTGGGCGGGGCCAAGCGGTGTCTTGACCAGCTGTGCGACAACTCTCCGACCGGAGAGATCGAGATTTCGGCAGGCTTCCTGCAGCACCGGACGCGCGCGAACTGGAAGTTCATCCTTGAGAACGAATGCGACGGCTATCACCCGGCCTTTGTCCATTCGTCGATCTTTTCCGTCTCGGACAGCGCGATCGGGGATCTTTATGGCAACGAGGCCGTCGCGGTCACTCGCAGCTTTGGCTATGGCCATGTCGAGGTTGATCCGCGCCCGGAATTTCGCCGCCGCGACGCGCCCTTGAGCTGGTTCGGTACGACAGCCGAGCGTCTGCCGGATTACGTCAAGCAGATGGAGGAAAACTACGGGCCGGATCGTGCCCGCCAGATCATGATCGACGGTACGCCGCACACCATGATCTTCCCCAATCTCTTCATCGCCGAGATCCAGATCTTCGTCATTCAGCCGGTCTCGGCCAATGAATCGATCCAGCATTCCACGGCCATCCAGTTCAAGGGGGCCCCGGATATCAACCGGCGCCTGCGGCAACAGACCATGGGGTCTGTCGGGCCTGCGGGCTTCCTTCTGGCGGACGATACGGAAATGTACGAACGCAACCAGCGCGGCCTCGAAATCCGCCAGCCGGAATATCTTTACCTCAAGCGCGGGGAGCACCGCGAACGGCGCGACGAGGATGGCTATCTGATCGCACATTCGACGGATGACATGCCGTCGCGCGAGATCTGGAAACATTACCGTCAGATGATGGAGGCAAAGTGATGAATGACGCCGCCGAAATCGCCGGGCCCGACATCCTGAAGGAATGGGTCGGACAGCCTCGGGTTTACGAGAAGTCCTTCAATCCCGAGCTGTATCACGAGGTCCAGCAGTTCATCTTCCGCGAGGCGCGGTTGCAGGACATCCACGACTATGACGCCTGGGAGGCGCTCTGGACCGATGACGCGCTCTACTGGGTGCCCGCCAACGGGACGGATACCGATCCCGAACGGCAGATGTCGCTGATCTATGACAACCGGTCACGCATCGCCCTGCGGATCCGGCAGCTCAAGACCGGGCGCAGGCATTCCCAGACCCCGCCGTCGCAGCTTGCCCGGGTGATCTCCAATTTCGAATTTCTGAAGTCGGACAGTGACGACATCCGGGTCATGTGCAACGCGCAAATTTTCGAGACCAATCTGCGTGGCGACACGATGTGGGCGTCGCGGAACGAATACACCCTGCGCCGCGTCGAAGGTGAGTTGAAGATTGCATACAAAAAGGTCGTGCTGATCAACAATAATAAGGCGATCTATACGCTGTCGTTCCTCGTCTGAGGGCGAGAAGGGAGGAAACGTGTTTCAAGGTGACGAAACTCTGGTTGGCGAGGGGCCAATTCTGCTGACCTATGGCAGCGGCATCGCCAACATCCAGCTCAACAGCCCGTCGACCGGCAACGGGTTTGATGTGCCGCTTATGAAGGTTTTTCACGATGTGATCATGCAGGTGCACGGCGACAACCGGGTCAGGGCAGTCATCCTGTCGGGCAACGGCAAGATCTTTACCGGCGGCGGCAACGTGAAGGATTTCGCCTCCAAGGGGGAGGAACTGCCGCATTACCTTCGGATGGCGACGTCCTACCTTCAAATCTGCGTCGCGGCGCTGGTCAATCTGGAGGTTCCGGTTGTCACGCGCGTACACGGGTTCGCCGCAGGCGGGGCAGGGATGGGGTTGGTCTGTTCCTCGGACATCGTTGTCTGCGGTGACAGCACCCGGTTCATGGCCGGGGCGACCCGTGTCGGCATGGCCCCAGATGGCGGGGCCACGGCAACCCTGTCCAAGATCATAGGCTTCCGCCGTGCGATGGATCTGGTCCTGACCAACCGCATCGTCGACGCAGCAGAGGCCGAGCGGATCGGTCTGGTCACCAAGACGGTGCCGGACAGCGAGCTAGACGATGTCGTACTGGACTATGCCCGGATGCTCGCCGCGGGGGCCCCCAAGGCCCTGTCCGCGGCCAAGCGGCTGATGTGGAACGGGCTAAGCCGCGGGTTCGAGGCGGCCTTGCCGGACGAGGCACGCGAAACGGCGGCCCTCTCGGGCACGCAGGACAGCATGGAAGGCCTGTCCGCCGTGATCGAGAAACGCGCGCCCAAGTTCCGAAACGCATGAGCGGCGTGGAAAATCGTCTGCGCGGTCTTTCCGCGCTGGTGACCGGCGGGGCCAAGGGGATCGGTGCAGGTATCGTGCAGCGTCTGGCTGCCGAAGGCGCCCGTGTCGTGATCTTTGACATCGACCGTGCGGCGGCGGAAGCCCTGGGAGAGGCGCGCGGCGGGTCGACCGAAGCCGCCGTCGTCGACCTGACCGATCAGGCGGCCGTGGCCGGTGAGATCGCGCGGCTCGGGCCGTTCGATATCGCGGTCAACAATGCAGGCGTCGACCAGCACGCCTTCTTTACCAAGACAACGCCCGAAGACTGGACGCGCCTTCTGGCGATCAACCTGCTCAGCGTCTTTGCCGTGACTCATGCGGTCTTGCCGGGGATGCAGGCGGCGGGCTTCGGGCGGATCGTGAACATCGGATCCGAGGCCGGGCGTGTCGGGTCGAAGGGCGGCTCGGTCTATTCCGCGGCCAAGGGCGGCGTGATCGCCTTTACCAAGTCCATCGCCATCGAAAACGCCCGCTTCGGCATCACCGCGAACAATGTCCTGCCCGGGCCGATCGACACGCCCCTGCTGCGCGCGGCGGTGGAAAAGGGCGGCGACAGCCTGATGAAGGCGATGGAGGGTGCGACGCTTCTGGGCCGTCTCGGCACGCCGGAGGAGGTCGCGGCGGCGGTCGCTTTCCTCGCCTCGCGCGAGGCGGGGTTTGTCACCGGAGAGACGCTTGGCGTGTCGGGTGGCATGGGAATTTCTGCAGGCTGATCGCTCTGGCCGTCAGCCGATCCGCTCGCGCAGATAATCCCCGATTGCCATGATGGACTGGCGGGCTTCGTCGAGTTCGGGGAACACCTGAAAGTGGTGAATCATGTCGTCCCAGACGACGACCTCCACCTCTGTGCCCGCCGCCTTTGCCCGATCTGCAAGCAGGGTGCTGTCGCCCAGAACGGTTTCGTTCCTGCCGACGTGCACGAGGATCGGGGGCAATCCCGTCAGGTCGCCATCCACCGGCGTCGCACGCGTGTCGCTCGGATCGCCGTCCTTGCCCAGATAAGTGCGCACCATAGCCAGGACTTTCCCGCGCTGCGTCAGCGGATCCAGTTCGGCAAGCGTGTCGTAGGTCTCGGATCGCGCCAGCATGTCGACCCAGGGCGACAGGAACACGGCAGCGGCGGGTAAGGGCAGCCCCGCGTCCCGGGCCGCCAACAGCGTCGCAAGGGCCAGCCCTGCCCCGGCGCTGTCGCCGCCGATCGCAATGTGGTCCGGCGGCGTGCCCTGATCCAGAAGCCAGCGATAAACGCTCAGGCTGTCCTCAAGTGCTGCGGGGAACCGGTGTTCGGGAGCAAGGCGGTAGTCGAACCCGAGGACGCGCTGGCCCGAGGCCTCGGCCAGATCCGCCATCAGCGGGCCGTGCGACCGGATCGAGCCCATCTGGTAGCCGCCGCCATGGCAGTACATCAACACGCCCGGACCCTCGCCGAACCACACGCCTGGGATGCCGTCCAGATCGACAGGCGTCTGATCGGGGGCACGACCGTTAGAGACAAGCTCGGCGAAACCCTCGCGCATCTGCTCAAGCGTGGTGCCGCGGCCCCAACCGCCGAAAATCGCCGCGATCCTGTCGCGCACCGCGTCCATCTGGGGGTGGGTCATGGGGCGGTGCCTTTCGGTTATTCGGGTTTGGACAGAAATCCGTGCAGGAAGACGTCGACCACCTGATCCGCATATTCTTCGGCGGACACCGGCCCCTTGGGATCGAACCAGGCGTAGGTGTAGTTGATCGACCCAAGCAGCGACATCGCATAGCTGGTGGCCAGGCGCGGCGTCAGGCGGTGCTGCTGGTCCAGCCGGGCCAGGATGTCACGGATGATGGAAATGATGCGCCGCTGCATGGCGCCGATGTCCTGCCGCTTCTTTTCGTCCAGTTGGTTCCAGTCATTGAGCAGGACAATCTGCTCTGACTGGTTTTCCGAGTTGATACGCATCATCGTCCGGGCCACCGCGCGCAGGTGCGCGTCAGGTTCCAGGCGTTCTTCGCCCAGCTCGACCAGCACGTCGAGCATGGAGGAGACGTGTTCCTCCAGAATCTGGGTCAGGATTTCCTCTTTGGAGGAAAAATAGTGGTACAGCGCCCCGCGAGACGACTGGCACGCCGCGGCCAGATCGACGATGGTGGTCGTCGAGAAGCCTTTTTCGGCGAACAGATTGGCAGCGGATTTCAGGATCCCCTGCCGGATTTCTGGATAGAGCTTGGATTGCGTGCGAGCCATAATATAACTAACCGGTTGGACGGACTACTATACCCGCTATCAGCGAATGGCTCTCTCATCAAGCAAGCATTGACATTAGGCGAAGTCATCGCTTGACGCAAAGGCCCGTGCCCTGGGCGGTGTCGCTCATGCCTCGATCATATTGCTGAACGCTTCATTGCGGGCGATGGCATCCGAGACCATGCGCTCGATCAGCTCGGCACAGGTTGGAAGGTCGCGGATCAGCCCCATGACCTGCCCGCCCCAGATGATCCCGCCGTCGACATCGCCGGACACCAGCGCCTCGCGCCCGCGACTGCCCGCCACCAGTTCGGCGACCTGGTCGAACTGAGCGCCAGGCACCGCAAGCCGGGACACGACCTCGTCGGAAATGCTGTTCTTGACCACCCGCGCGGTGTTGTTCAGGCTCCGGAAAATCAGGTTCGTGCCCATTTCGTCCAGATCCACGAACCTCTGCTTGATCGAAGGGTGGGCCGGGGCCTCCTGCGTGGCGCAGAACCTTGTGCCCATGTTGACCCCGTCCGCGCCAAGCGCGAGGGCTGCGGCCAGGCCGCGACCGTCGCCGATGCCGCCGGATGCGATGATCGGGATGGAGACCTTGTCCGCCGTCGCCGGGATCAGGACCAATGCGCCCACATCGTCTTCGCCCGGGTGCCCCGCGCATTCGAAGCCGTCGATCGAGATGACGTCGACGCCGATCTTTTCCGCCGAAACAGCATGGCGGACCGAGCTGACCTTATGGATCACCTTGATGCCGTTTTCCTTGAATTCGGGCATATGGTCGGTTGGCGCGCGCCCGGCGGTTTCCACGATCTTCACCCCGCCTTCGATGATCGCACGGCGGTATTCATCGTAAGGTACCGGGTTGATCGTCGGCAACAGCGTCAGATTGACCCCGAAAGGCTTGTCCGTCATGGTCCGGCACCGCTCGATCTCGCGGGCTAGGCCTTCGGGGGATCCGGTGGTCAGGGCCGTCAGCATGCCCAGGCACCCGGTGTTCGAAACGGCAGAGGCAAGTTCGGCCCGCCCGTAGAACGTCAGCCCGCCCATGACGATCGGCAGGTCAATGCCAAGCGTTTCGGTTACTCTGGTCTTCAGCTTCATCGTCGTCCTCCCGAATCCTTTGTTCTATCTTGCATAAGCCGGACGGTCGGTCCATTAATTTCTGAGGTACATTAGAAAATGGAAGGTTCGCACGTGCAGGACAACGCCCGGACACTCGATCTCGAAACGCTCAAGGCCTGGGAAGGGCGGACAGAAACCACGACCGACATGCTGGACCTGTCGGTGCTGTCGCGGTTGCGCGCCTTCCTTGCGATGGACCCGGCGGTCGCCGCTGGCGACCCGGTGGATGAGACCTGGCACTGGTGCTTTTTCCACCCTTCGGCTTCCGCGCACCAGTTGGGCCATGACGGGCACCCCAAGACCGGGGGCTTTCTGCCGCCGTTCGATCTGCCGCGCCGCATGTGGGGCGGTAGCCGGCTGACGTTTCACGACACGCTTGTTGCGGGAGAACAGGCCACCAAGGACTCCATCATCCTGTCTGTCGACCTCAAGACCGGGCGCTCGGGGTCGCTCGGCATCGTCAGGGTCCTGCATCGCGTCTTGCAGAACGGGCGGCTGTGCCGCGAGGAGGAGCAGGACATCGTCTATCGCGAGGCGGCCACCGGACCGCAGGGCCGCGCCAAGGCGCCGGACTGTCCCGAGGGCGCGACGGGGTCGACATCGGTGATGCCCGATCCGGTGACGCTGTTCCGCTTTTCCGCGCTGACCTACAACGCGCATCGCATCCACTATGACCGCGCCTATGCGACCACCGAGGAAGGCTATGCCGGTCTGGTGGTACACGGACCGCTGACCGCCACGCTGCTGGCGGGGTTTTCGCGGGCGGGCCGCGACCGGGCGCCGATGCAGAGCTATGAGTTCCGGGGCACAAGCCCGCTATTCGACAGCGAACCCTTTACGCTGAACGTCCGGGCGGAGGGCGACACCGACACCCTGTGGGCCGAACGTCCCGGCGGCGGCATGGCAATGAGCGCGACGGCGACCTACTAGCCGGACAGGAGCCCGGCGGACTGCGCCTGCCGGTTCAGGTCCTCGCGCAGATCGGGGTGGGCGACACCCAGCATGGCCCTGGCGCGTTCGGTCAGGGTCTTGCCCCGCAGATCCGCCGCGCCGTATTCCGTCACGATGATCCCCGCATCCGCCCGCGAAATGCTGACCGGCCCTGTCAGCGCCGGTACAATGGACGACACAAGCGACCCGTCGCGCCCTTCGCGCGCGGCGGGCAGGGCGCAGATGGGCAGCCCCCCCTGCGACAGGGCCGCCCCCCGCGCGAAGTCCGGCCCTCCGCCGACCGCGCCGACATAGGCCTTGCCTGCAAGTTCGGTATTGATCTGCCCCGTCAGATCGACCTCAATCGCCGAATTGACCGAGGTGAAGGCATTGAGCGCCGCAAGCCGGGACAGGTCGTGGGTGTAGGATGTGGGGGCCAGACGGATCTGATCGGTCTCATGGCACAGACGGATCGTCTTGTCCGCGCCGGTGATCAGCCCCGCAACCGAATAGCCCGTGTCGATCCCTTTCCGGCTGTTGTCGATGACTCCGCGTTCGATCAGGCGGGTGAATCCGTCGACGAAAAGCCCCGTGTGAACGCCCAGTTTTTTGTGTCCGTCAAGCGCGTCGAGAATGGCGGCGGGAATGGCGCCAAGACCCACCTGAAGCGTCGCGCCGTTCGGCACCAGTCCTGCGATCACTTGCGCGATGGCACGATGCTGGTCCGTGACCGTGACCGGCGGGGGAGGGGGCAGCGGCCGGGATGTGGGCACGATCACGTCAATATCACGCCCGGCGATCTCGACCAGACCGGGGGTCGCGGATGCCTGGTCGTTGACCTCGGCCACCACGAGGCGTGCGCTACGCACCAGCGGCCAGAGATATTCGCAGGCCAGTCCGAAACTATAGGTTCCGGGTTGGCGCCCCGGCGCCAGATGCAGCATCAGCACGTCGATGCGCGGCGGCAGGTAATCCGCGAAGCGCGAATAATGCACCGGCAGAATATCCAGCTTGCCGGCCTTGTGAAGCAGCCGCGTCCGTCCGGTGCCGCAATAGGCGGTGAAATGGACGTGATCGGCGTTGGCCGGGTCTATCGTATCGTGCCAGCCGACCCCGACAGAGGCGTTGATCCCGCCCAAGTCACGCCGCTGCGCCATCAGCGCGCGGGTCAGGGTCAGCGGCTCTCCCGAGGCCTGACCCCAGGTCACGGTCTCTCCGGGTCTGATCAGTTCGGACAGGTCGAGGGTGTCCGCCTCGATGATCCGGGGCATCAGGCGCTCTCGAAAATCGCGGCCATGCCCTGACCGCCGCCGATGCACATCGTCTCAAGCCCGTAGCGGGCTTTGCGGCGGGGCATCTCGTGCAGCAGCGTCGTCATGATCCGGCTGCCCGTTGCGCCAATGGGATGGCCCAAAGAGATGCCGGAGCCATTGACGTTCAGTCGCGGATCATCCTGGGGAATGCCCCATTCGCTAAGGACCGACAGCACCTGGCAGGCGAAGGCCTCGTTCACCTCGATCAGGTCCATCTGGCCCAGCGACAACCCGCTCCGCGCCATCACCCGGCGGGTTGCGGGGACCGGGCCGATGCCCATGTGCGAGGGTTCGCAGCCAGCGGCGGCCCAGCCGACCAGAAAGGCGTCGGGCGTCAGCCCCAGCTCTGCCAGCTTGTCCTCGGCCACGATCAGGCAGGCGGCGGCGGCGTCGTTCTGCTGGCTGGCATTCCCGGCTGTGACCACACCGTCTTTCATGATTGCGCGCAGTTTGCCCAGGCTTTCGGGAGTCGAGTCCGCGCGGATGCCTTCATCCTCGGTCACAACGACATCCTCGCCCCGGCACTGCGGAATGGTGATCGGCACGACCTCTTCGGCGAAACGGCCATCGGCCCAGGCGGCGGCGGCCTTCGCATGGCTTGCCGCGGCAAACCGGTCGGAATCCTCCCGGCTGATCTGATAGTCGCGCGCCAGGTTCTCAGCCGTTTCGACCATGCCGGAGATCATGCCGAACCTTTCCACCGGCTGCGACCGTTCGCGACCCCGGTCAAGCCGGTCGTAGAACATGGCCGACCCGGCCCGTTTTCCCCATCTCATGTCGGTCGCGTAAAATTCGATCCGGCTCATGCTCTCGATGCCACCGGCGAGGACCACCTCGCAGACGCCGGTTTCCACCATCATGGCGGCCGTCGCGATGGATTGCAGACCGCCGCCGCAGCGCCGGTCGAGCTGCATGCCCGGCACCTCGATCGGCAGCCCGGCCGACAGGGCCAGCCAGCGCCCGATGCAGGGGGTTTCGCTGTTGGCGTAGGACTGGGCAAAGACCAGATCCTCGATCAGCGTCGGGTCGATGCCCGACCGCGCGACCACCGCCTTGACGACTTGGGCGCCCAGATCCTCGACCGGCAGGTCGCGGAAGGCGCCGCCGAATTTGCCAATCGGCGATCTCAGGGGCGATACGATTGCGGCGCGGCGGGTCATAACGGGCTCCTCAGTAGCTGCGGGGCATGCCAAGCACATGCTCTGCGATGAAGGACAGGATCAGGTTGGTCGAGATCGGCGCGACCTGATAGAGGCGGGTTTCGCGGAACTTCCGCTCCACATCGTATTCCTCGGCAAAACCGAAGCCGCCATGTGTCTGGATGCAGGCATTCGCCGCCTCGAAGGAGGCATCGGCGGCCAGCATCTTGGCCATGTTGGCCTCGGCGCCGCAGTTCTCTCCGGCCTCGTACTTGCGCACGCCTTCCTGCACCATCAGCTCTGCCGCGCGCATGGCGGCATAGGATTTGGCAATGGGAAACTGGATGCCCTGGTTCTGGCCGATGGCGCGGCCAAAGACGTGGCGGTCCTTGGCATAGTTCACGCCGCGTTCGATGAACCACTTGGCATCGCCCACGCATTCCGAGGCGATCAGCAGGCGTTCGGCATTCATCCCGGTCAGGATATATTTGAAGCCCTTGCCCTCTTCGCCGATCAGCGCGCTGGCCGGGATGCGCATGTCCTTGATGAAGATCTCGGTCGAATTGTGGTTCATCATCGTGCGGATCGGTCGGATTTCCAGCTGATCCTTCGGGATGTCGCGCATGTCGACGATGAAGGTGGAAATGCCGTCGGTCTTCTTCGACACCTCATCCTTCTTAGTCGTCCGCGCCAGCAGGATCATCAGGTCCGAATGTTCGGCGCGGCTGGTCCAGACCTTCTGACCGTTCACGACATATTCGTCCCCGTCCTTCGCCGCGAAGGTGCGGATGGAGGTCGTATCGGTGCCGCTTGTCGGTTCGGTGACGCCGAAGGCTTGAAGGCGCAGGTCCCCGGCGGCGATGCCGGGCAGGTATTTCTGCTTCTGCTCTTCCGATCCGTGGCGCAGGATCGTCCCCATGACATAAAGCTGCGCATGGCAGGCGGCACCGTTGCAGCCCATTTCCTGCACCGTCTGCAGGATCGCGGCGGCGGCGGACAGGCCCAGACCCGTGCCACCATATTCCTCAGGGATCAGAACGGAGAGGTATCCCGCCTTGGTAAGCGCATCCACGAAGTCCGACGGGTATTTCCGTTCGGCATCCAGCTTGCGCCAGTACTCGTCGGGATAATGCGCGCAGAGCTTGCGCACCTCGTCCCGGATCATGTCATAATCGTCGCTCATCTTCTTTCCTGTCGGCTAGGGGGCGGTCAGACCGGGTCCCAAGTAAACACATGCTCGGACCGCTCCAGCGGATAGAACTGCGCGGCCATGGCAGGCAGGGCGTGGTCCAGCACACTCTCGGCAGTCCAGCCGTCGCCGGAATGGACCGAGCGGACGGGGCGCGGTTGGCTCATCAGCATGATCTCGTTGTTGCGCACGCAGAAGATCTGACCGGACGGCGCCCGTTCGTCGCCCGACAGCAGGGAAATCGCCAGCGGTGCGATCTTTTCCGGCACCATCTGCTTGAACTTCTCGACCCGCGCGATCTGCTCCGGCGTGTCGGTCGGGAGAGAGCTGGTCATACGGCTCCAGGCAAAGGGGGCGATGCAGTTCGATTTGACCCCGACCCGTTCCATGTCCAGCGCGATGGATTTCGACAGCGCGGCGATGCCCATCTTGGCGGCCATATAGTTCGCCTGGCCAAAATTGCCGATCAGCGCCGAGGTCGAGGTCATGTGCACAAAAGCGCCCGAGCCCTGGTCCTTGAAATGCGGCGCTGCGGCGCGGCTGACGTTGAAGCTGCCGTAGAGATGGACCTTGAGCACGGAATCAAAGTTCACATGGCTCATCTTGTGGAAGAAACCGTCGCGCAGGATGCCGGCGTTGTTGATTACCCCGTCGATCCGTCCGAAGGCGTCGATCGCGGTCTGCACGATCTTCTGCGCATCGCCCGGGTCGGACACGCTGTGCGTCGAGGCAGCGGCGCGACCGCCGAACGCCTCGATCTCTTTGACCACCTTTTCTGCCGCGCCCAGATCGTCGGATTCGCCCGAGAGGGAGACACCGATGTCGTTGACGACAACTGCCGCGCCTGCCCTGGCGCATTCGAGGGCCAGTGCCCGCCCAATGCCGCCACCGGCGCCCGTTACGATGATAGTTTTGTCCTGAAGCACAAGATTCCTCCCTCGTTCATCTTTTATTAAGCCGGACAGTCGGGATATTCAAGTATGCATTGCGAGGCCGGGTCCTGAATGCGCACAACAATCGTCCATGCCCGGTTCAGCACGCGGCTTCAGATTGATCTACAATAAAAGGGAAAAAGAGATCACAGGGTGTCGAAGGCCGTGTGGCGCGCCACTATCCACTTGATTTTCTCGGCAACGACAGTCAGGCTGAACAAAACCGGACAGCCGGACGTTTTAAATCGGAAAGCGGTCAAGGAGGAGAGGTCATGCCTGAGGAGAATGACAAGTTATGGACCTTCGATAGGTTCGCGCCGGGTCAGGATTTTGGAACGATCGACATCCAGATGGACGAGGGTCGCAGGACAAACTGGGCCCGGGTCTTCGGGCCCTCGACGGGTCGGCTGCCCCGGGGCATGCTCGTGACCGCGATGATGGAGGCCTATATCGCCGCCATTCAGCCCCGGCCCGACGGCAATGTCCACGCCTCGCAGCAACTCTCGTTCCGGCCATCTTCGGCCCAGTGGGGGGATCGCGTCTCGGTCACCGTGTCCTGCGCGGACAAGGAGGTCAGGAAGGGCCGGAACTGGGTCCGTTTTGGCATCACCGCGCGCAGCGGCGGAGAAGTTGTCATGACCGGCACCATCCGTTCGATCTGGGCCGCATGAGGGGGATGACATGACCGACAAACTGACCGAGCAAAGCTTGCAGACCAGCGCCGGGATCACCCGGGCCTATGCCGATCTGTCGAACGATTTCAACCCGCTGCACCTAAATCCGGCCTTCGCCGCCGGTACGCCCTTTGGCGCGCCCATTGCGCATGGCGCGATGGCGCTGGACCTGCTGCTTAACGCGGTCGAGGCGAGCTTCGGTCCGGACCACGCGGCGGAGATCGACATCAGGTTCACCGCGCCGGTCAAGGTCGGTGAACGGATCACGGCGGGCGGCGAGGCCTCGGACAACGGCTATGACGTCTGGGTCCGCAAGGACGACGGCACGGTCGTCCTGTCCGGCGTTCTGACCCTGGACCGGGCGCCATGATCGCCCGCGCCATGCCGCCCTGCGATTTTCCCCTGTTCGTTCCTGCGAACCGGCCGGACCGTTTTGCCAAGGCCCTGGCGGCGTCCCATGATGCGGTCGTCTTCGATCTGGAGGATGCCGTCGCCGCCGATGACAAGGCAGGTGCCCGCGATGCCCTGGCCGATCAGGCGGACCTGCTGCGGGACAGCGGCAAAACCGTCATCCTGCGCATCAACGCCCGGGGAACACCCTGGCATGAGGAGGACCTCATGGCCTGTGCCGCGCTGCCGCTGGCCACGGTCATGCTGCCCAAGAGCGAAAGCGGCGATGACCTGCGTGCCCTTGGTGATGCGGTCCCTTCTGGTGTCACAAGGCTGGCGCTGATCGAAACGGCGGTTGGTCTTGCGAATGTCGCGGCGATTGCCAACGTCGGTGACAGGCTGGTCTTCGGTTCGGTCGATTTCTGCGCGGATCTGGGCTGCCAGCACGACAGGCTGGCGCTGCTGCGGCCCAGGCATGATCTGGTGATCGCCTCCAGGCTCAACGCTCTGCCCGTGCCGATTGACGGTGTCACGGCCGCACTGACCGACGAGGCGGCGGTGCGCGATGACGCGGCGCATGCGGCGATGCTGGGGTTTGGCGGCAAGCTGCTGATCCACCCCCGCCAGATTGCCGCCGCACGTGCGGGCTTTGCCCCGAGCGAGAGCGAAATTGTCTGGGCGCAGAAGGTTCTGGCGGCCTCGGACGGAACGGCGGTGGCGGTTGACGGGGCCATGGTCGATGCGCCGGTCCTGGCGCGCGCCAGGTCCATCCTCGCCAACCGTATCTGATCAAAGGAGTTTCTGGTGACGAGCCTTATCAAGACGCAGGAGGAGGGCGGAGTTCTCCACCTCACATTCAACATACCCGAGAAAAAGAACGCGCTGACCGACGACCTGCGGAGCGCCTTGCGTGACGCCGTGACAGAGGCGCAGACGGATGCGGAGGTCCGTGCGTTGCTGATCTCGGGCGCGGGCGGGGCCTTTTGCTCGGGCGGTGATATTTCGGCCATGACGGGCGATCCGGTTGTTGCGCGGCGGCGGATGCAGATCCTGCACGACGTGGTGAAAATGCTGATCGCCGGAACCAAGCCCGTGGTTGCGGCGGTCACCGGGCCGGCCTTCGGCGCGGGGTTCTCGCTGGCCCTGTGCTGCGATCATGTCGTGGCGGATACCAAGGCGCGGTTTTCGGCCTCTTTCGGGCGTGTCGGCCTGCCACCGGACCTGGCGCTGGCCTTTACCCTGCCGCGTCGGATCGGGGATGCCGGGGCCAGGCGCATCCTGCTGTCGTCCTCCATCGTCGAGGCCGAGGCGGCGGCCCGCCTTGGGATCGTCGATACGCTGGCTTCTCGCGACGACCTGCTGGACCAGGCGCGGCAGATCGCGCGGGACATGGCGGGGTTCACACAAGCGCCAAAGGGTCATGTGAAGCGGCTTTTGACGGCAGCGTCAGGGGATCTGGACGCGCATCTCGAACGGGAAATGGCCTCCTATATCGAGCTGCTGAATTCGCCCGAACATACCGAAGCGCGAGAGGCGTTTCTGGCGAAGTCGGCGCGCTAAACCGTCCGCGCCGACCCCCTGGATATCCGTGGTCGAGGTCCGCCTCAAGGGCAGCGTCAAGGTGTTTGTGTCAGGTGAAGCAGGTAGAAGTCTGGTATGCTGATTCCATCTTCGATGCCGGTCCGGAGGGCTATCGTTTTTCGCGCGCCATCATTGCCTATGGGGCGCGGGCAGCCTGAGCCGGAGACGCCCGAGCGGGAAGCGGCGCTCGACCTGCAGAAGGATTTCATCGAGGATTTATGGGTGGGTGATCGCGGTCTACCGATGATACATGGCCATTAAACCTTGATACGACTAACTGCTTCCACCGATGCATTGGCCAGAAGGGCTATGTCGGATGGACCGGTGACCATATCCCAGCCATTGCTGGCCATTTTCATCGTGTGATCGACGGTCAGGTTGTGAACTGCAGCGAAGCGGCCTGCCTGTTGTACCCTCTGGCGAATGTCGTCCACAGCAGCGATGACCGCAGGATCATTCGGTTCCCCTGTCGGCTGGCCGATCATGGTCAGGCTCAAATCCGCAGGTCCGACGTAGACACCCGAGATACCGTCGACGGCGATGATCTCTGGCAGCGCCGCGAGCGCCTCGCGGGTTTCGATCATCGCCAGGATCAGCAGATTGTCCGAGGCCTCTTTCCAGTAGTCAGCACCAAAAGCCACACGGGCGCGAACCGGACCGAAGCTGCGTTCGCCGCGCGGGGCATAGTGGGCGGCGGCGGCGAGCCTGCGGGCGTCTTCGGCCGAGTTGATCATCGGGCAGATGATCCCCTCGAACCCGTCATCCAATAGCCGAGAGATCATCGCGACGTCGTTCCAGGCCGGGCGCGCAAGAAGCGGCACGCCGAGTCCAAAGGCCGTGCGGGCCAGTGTCCGCGCCTGGGTCAGGTCGATCTGCCCGTGTTGCAGATCGAGCGTCACACAGTCCCAGCCGTGCCCCGCCATCGCCTCAAGCACGGCGGGTTCGGGGGTCATCATCCAGCCGTTGAGCAAGGGGCGATCCTGCGCTCTCGCCTCTGCGACGACGTGCGAAAGTCGTTTGTTCATGACGCCACCGGGTCGAAGCCGAAGAGCTTGGCCGGGTTGTCGACCAGGATCTGTTTGCGCATCGCTTCGTCGGGGGCATAGCGATAGAACAGGTCCAGCAGGTCGGCGTCGTTCGGCGGCTGTTTTTTGGACACCGGATGCGGCCAGTCCGTGGCCCAGACGCAGCGTTCGGGCGCATGTTCGATCAGCGTCCGTGCCAGCGGCACGACGTCGTCATAGGGCGCCCCGGTGAGTGAGACCTTTTCGCCAAGCGACAGCATCACCCAGACATTGCCGCGATCGAGCTGCTTCTTCAGCGCCACGATGTTCTCGTCGTTCACACCTTTGGAGGCATCCGCCCGGCCCATGTGGTCGATCAGGATCGGGATGTCGACATCGGCAAACTTCTCGACATGCTGGGCGATGCCGGTCTGTTCGGGCTGGACCTTCATGTACCAGCCCATGTCGCGCAGCTTGTTGACGGCCGCCTTGAAGTCGTCGTCGCTCAGCACCGCGCCGAGGGCTTCGCGAAAGCTGAAACGCGCGCCGTTGATCCCGGCGTCGTTCAGCTTTTGCAGGTAGGCGTCGTCCTTCTCCGCAAAGACCAGCGCATTGGCGCAGCCCTTGTAATTCGGACCCAGGGCATCGAGCGCATCCAGCACCACCTGATGATCCGCGCCGTAGGTCGTGGTCTGCACGATGACCCCGCGGGAAATGCCCAGTTGGTCATGCATGTGTTTTGCGCGTTCCCAGGTGGCCGAAGGCATGTGATAGGCGGCACCGGGACGGGTCGGATAGGTCGCGGGATCACCCAGGACGTGAAACTGGCTGTCGATCGTGCCGGCGGGCGGCAGGACGTCCGGGCGGCGCGGGTTGGGATGGAACGGGTAATAATCGGGCATGATCTGTCTCCTTACGGCGCCGCGTAGGCGGTCACGTTGCACTGGATGAGCTTTCCGTTGTCGAGGTCGGCCTGCATTGCCTGCCGAACCGGACGGTCATCTGGATCGGGGAACATGGCCTCCCATTCGGCATTGAGCGGGCCGCGCTGCGACCGGTCCAGCAGCAGGACATCCAGTTTCAGGACGTTCTCCGGCCCCATGCCGGCCGCCTCCAGAATCCGCGACAGGTGGACGAACATCAGGCGAGTCTGCTCCTCCAGCCCCTCAGCCGCCTTGCCTGTTGCCGGATCAAGGCCATAGATGATCCCGCTCATCAACAGCCCGTCCACCACGGCCGCCGCCGGGATCGGGTTCTTGTGCGAGAATTCCTTCAGATAGATGCTGCGGCGTTTGCCCATCTTCGCTCCTCCTCAGATGAAATGGCAGGACACGGTGCCAAGCGGCCCGTAGTCAGCGGTGAAGGTGTCGCCCTTGCGCGCGTCGATCGGGCGGATGAAGGACCCGGCCAGGATCACCTGCCCCGCCTTCAGCGAAACGCCCCAGGGGTGCAGGCGATTGGCCAGCCAGGCAATGCCGTTGGCGGGATGGTTCAGCACGCCCGCCGCGACACCGGTTTCCTCGACGATGCCGTTGCGCAGGACGATGGCGCTGGCGCGGCGCAGGTCCGTGTCCAGGGGGCGCACGGTCAGCCCGCCGCAGATGATCGCGCTGTTGGCCGCATTGTCGGCCACGGTGTCGAGCACGCCGCGCCGGCGCCCGCTGGCGGTGTCGAACCGTTCGATCCTTGCGTCCAGCAGTTCCAGCGCGGGGGTGACATAAGCGGTTGCGTCCAGCACGTCGTGCAGGGTGCAGTTCGGTCCGGAGAGGTTTTGGCGCAGGACAAAGGCCAGTTCCGCCTCGATTTTCGGTTCGATCAGCCGTGCGCTGTCGATCTGCGCCGCATCCTCCAGGAACATGTCGTCGGTCAGAAAACCGTAATCCGGTTCGTCGATCCCGACTGCCTGTTGCATCGCCCGCGAGGTCAGGCCGATCTTGTGGCCCCGCACGATCCGGCCCCGCGCAAGCTTCAAGTCAAGCCAGGCGTTCTGGATGGCATAGCTGTCGGCCATCTCCATGTCAGGATAGGTGAGCGACAGCTGCCCGATCTGGGTCATGCTCTGCTCGGCCTTGTCCAGTTGCTGCGCGATGTCGCGGACGGCACCATCTTCAAGCATTGCCCGTCCCCTGATCCGCGACGCCGTTGGCCAAGGTGCCGATGCCCGATACCTCCACCTCGACCACGTCGCCGGGTTTCAGCCAGATCGGCGGATCAAACCGCACGCCCGCCCCCGTCGGTGTGCCGGTGACGATGATGTCGCCGGGCGACAGGGTGGCAAAGCTGCTGAGGTAGGAAATCAGGTAATCGAACGGGAACATCAGGTTCGCAGTCGTGTCTTTCTGCCGGACCTCGCCGTTCACGCGGGTTTCCAGCGACAGTTCGGATTTCGGGTCCAGCTCATCCGTTGTCACGATCCAGGGGCCGATGGCGCCGGAGCGGTCAAAGTTCTTGCCCTGCGTGACGTTGAATTTGCCATGGCGCAGCCAGTCGCGGATCGTACCTTCGTTGCAGATTGTCAGGCCAAAGATATGGTCCAGCGCGGTCTCGCGTGGGATGTCGCGACCGCCCTTGCCGATGACCAGCGCAATCTCCCCTTCGTAATCCAGTTGTTCCGACACGCGGGGCCGCTCCAGCGGAACATCGTGACCAACAAAGGACTGGCGGGAGCGCACGAAGAGCGACGGGTATTTCGGCAGGTCCGACCCGTCCTTGTATTCGGCGTTGCGGTTGCCGTAGTTCACCCCGATGCACCAGATCTTTTCGGGGTTGCCCACGGGGATGGTGAAGGTGACATCGGCTGGATCGAGCGTCGCTTCGCCGGATACGGCCCGCGCCTTGTCCAATGCGTCTGTTTCGATCAGCGCCTGCAGGTTCGCGATGCCGTCGAGGCGACCGTCCAGCGGGAGGATGCCACCCTTTGTGACGATCCCGAATCCGGGGGTTCCATCCTTGGTGTAGCTGGCGAGTTTCATGGCTCAGGCTCCTGTCTGTTTAGGGGTCTGTTTCAGGGTGCGGAGGGTCGTGACCTCTCCGAGTGTGGCGTAGTTCGGGCCGCCGAGACGGCAGATCGGGTCAAGCTCAGCCGTGTCGATCTTGCCGTCCTTCATCAGCCCGTCGCGCAGGTGGATGCGCAGGATCTCTCCGACGATGAAGCGGCTTCGGGTCTCACCGAATTCCAGCACCTGGCGCAGGCGGCATTCCATCGCGACGGGGGCGGCGGCGATCCGGGGCACGTCGATCAGGTCGCTGGGCGCGGTCTCAAGGCCCAGCATGTCGGCCTCGCTGATATCGGCATCGACTTCTTCGGCGCTGTGGTGCAGGGGGTCGAGCAAACGGCGGTCGGCGATGTGAACCACATAAGCTTCACGGGCCAGAATATTTCGGGCGGTGTCCTTGTATTCGGCACCTTTCCGGCCGACGCTGAATCCAAGCATCGGCGGTTTGGGCGAGACGAAGGTAAAGGTGCTGAATGGAGCAAGATTGACGCCGCCTGCGTCGTTCAGGCTGGAGACCCAAGCAATGGGCCGTGGAACGACAATGCCGGTCAGCAGACGGTAACTCTTCTCAGCCGACAAATCCGACGGATTGACGATCATGGCACTCCTCCCTTTGACGACCAGACAAGAACGCGCGGCCCGTATCGGCAAGGTCAAAAGCCAGAAAGGTCCACTATGTGGAAGATTTCGGATTTTTCGGTTGCGTGGAAACGGCTGGTTCTGCGTCCATAGGGACAGCTTCGGAGCGCCGCAGGAGGGCGGCACCGGATCACAAAATGCAAGGGAGGTACTTATGAAGTCCTGGAAGAAAGCACTGGCCGTTGTTCTGGCCGTCCTGCCCGTCACGGGCCTCGCCGCCGATTTTCCGTCCAAGCCGGTCACGCTTGTCGTGCCCTATCCGCCGGGCGGCAACGTCGACACTTCGGCCCGGATCATCGCGCCGAAGATGGAAGAGCTGCTGGGTCAGCCGATCGTGGTCGAAAACCGCGCCGGCGCCGGTGGCATGATCGCGGCGGAATACGTCAAGAATGCCGACGCGGATGGCTACACGCTGTTCATGGCGGCAAACGGCCCGCTGCTATTTGCGCCGATGACGATGAACCGCCCCGACGCCTATGACTGGAAGACCGATTTTGCCCCAGTCGGCAGTGTGTCGATCACCCCGATGGCGCTGACTGTCCGAAAAGACGTGGGCATCACCGATATCGACGAATTGCTGGCAAGTGCAGGTGACAAGAACCTGCTCATGGCATCGCCCGGTGCTGGTACAACCAACCACCTGGCCGCCGAAAAGCTGAAAACCGACAGTGGAAGTGACTTCCGCATCGTACATTACAAAGGGAACGCACCTTCTATTGCGTCGTTGATCGGGGGCGAAACCAAGTTCAGCTTTGACCAGATGTCGGTCATCCTGCCTTATATCAAGGACGGTGACGTCGTACCGCTGGCCGTGACGTCCAGCGAACGCGTGCCCGCGCTGCCGGATGTGCCCACGCTAAAGGAAACCGGCAAGTTCGACTTTGCCGCCGTGACCTTCACCGGTCTGCTCGCGCCGGCGGGCACCCCGCAGGAGGCGATCGACGCCCTTTCGACCGCGCTGACCGAAACGCTGAACGGCGATGACGTCAAAAAGCGGTTCGAAGATCTCGGCTCGCTTGCGTCCCCACAGACTCCGGCCGAGTTCGGCGACTTCCTGACCGAAATCGACGACACCTGGCGTCCGGTTGTGGCAGAGGTGAACGCAAACAAATAAGACAGCGCAGGGGCGGCGCCGGAGGAGGTGCCGCCCCTGCCACCGGGGGAGGCCGACATGAACCACAAGTATTTTGCCATCGGACGCGGTGCCGAATTGATTTTCGGCGTCTTTCTTTTCGGCATCGGTCTGATTGCAGCCATCTACGGCTGGCGCTACGGGCTGGGACAGCTGAACGATATCGGCCCGGGGGCCTTTCCGCTTGGCCTTGGCATCACTTTGATGATTCTAGCCGCCCTGGCCATGAAGGAAGCAGGCGCCGAGGATCCCCTGTCGCGGCGGCTGACGCCCGCCTTCTTCTATCTGCCCGGCATCATTGTCTGGTCGCTTCTGATCGAGGGTGCTGGCCTTCTGATCGCGACCCTCGCGCTGATTGGCCTGTGCTCCTTCGCCGAAGACAAGCTTGATTTCAAAAGGGCCGTTTTGCTTGGCCTGATCCTGACAGCGGTCGGATATCTTGTCTTCATCCTGGGCTTCGGCCTGACCTTCAGCCTGATTGGGGACTGGTTTTGAGCGTACTGCATGACCTCGCACTCGGCTTCCAGATTGCGCTGACCTGGCAGGCCATTCTGATCTGCCTGGCCGGAGTCGTTCTTGGCACCTTTGTCGGCGTTCTGCCGGGCATCGGGGCGCTGGCCGCGATCTCGCTCTGCCTGCCGTTGACCTATTACATGTTGCCGGTGCACGGGCTGATCCTGCTGTCGGGCATCTTCTACGGGGCGCAGTACGGCAGTTCGACCTCGTCTATCCTGCTGAACATTCCCGGCACGCCCGCCGCCGCCGCGACCTGCCTTGACGGCAATCCAATGGCGCGCAAGGGCCGGGCCGGTCAGGCGCTTTTCATCGTCACGCTCAGTTCGTACTTCGGCGGGATGGTGGGGATCCTCCTGCTGGTCGCCTTTGCCGCGCCGCTGGCCCGGTTCGCGCTAACCTTCGGCGCGCCCGAATACTTCGCCGTCATGCTGCTGGGGCTGGTCGCGGCCTCGACCGCATCGCCCGGCTCGTCGGTCAAGGGGCTTGCCATGATGGTGCTGGGCCTGATCTTCGGCATGGTGGGCACCGACGTCACCTCTGGCGCCTACCGCTTCACACTTGGGTATCTTGAGCTGACGGATGGCATCAACCTGGTCGCCATGGCCATGGGCCTTTTCGGGATCGGCGAGGTCCTGTCAAACCTGGCCGCACCCCCCGCCGCCCAGCCCCCGAAGAAAAGCTTCCGCCTGCGCGAGATGCTGCCCACCCGGACCGAGGCGCGCCAGTCCGTGATGCCCGCCGTCCGCGGGTCGCTGATCGGCTCATGGATCGGGGCGCTGCCCGGCACGGGCCCGGCAATCGCCGCCTTTGTCGCCTATGCCACGGAAAAGCGCGTCTCGCGCACGCCCGAGAAATTCGGCACCGGCGCGGTCGAGGGCATCGCCGCCCCCGAAGCCGCCAACAATGCCTCTGTCCAGGCGGCCTTCATTCCGACGCTCTGCATCGGCATTCCCGGTGATGCGGTGATGGCCTTCATGTTGGGGGCGATGATCATCCACGGCATCGTGCCCGGCCCCAACCTGATCACCGAACAGCCCGATATGTTCTGGGGTCTGGTCGCCAGCTTTGCGGTCGGCAACCTGATCCTGGTGCTGCTGACGCTTCCCATGATCGGTGTCTGGGTGAAAATCCTGAACATCCCGCGCCAGATCCTTTACCCGCTGATCATCTTCCTGATCTGCGTCGGTGTCTTCAGCGTGAACAGCAATGTCTTCGACGTCTTCGTCGCGGTGGCCTTCGGCATCCTCGGGTTCGTGATGACGCTTTTCCGGTATCCGGTCGCACCGATCCTGCTGGGATACATCCTCGGCCCGCTGGTCGAGGAGAACTTCCGCCGCACCCTGTTCATCAGCAACGGCGATTTCGGGGCCTTCGTGTCATCTCCGGTCTCGGTGATCTGCCTTGGCCTCGTCGCACTGGCGCTGGTGGTCCCGGTGGTGCTCAAGGCGCGGCGGCGCGGTCTCAGCTCCGCGTCGTAGCCAGCGCGCGCGAGATCTCGTCGGCCGCGGTTCCAAGCAATTCGACAAGCTCGGCCACCCGTGCGCCGCGCTGACGGGAAGAGATGGAGATGGTGCTGATCGCGGCGACGGGCCGCCCCAGCACATCGGTGATCGGAACGGCGATGGCGCTGGTCCCCTTGGCAATGGCGCGGGGCAGGACCGTATGGCCAAGTCGGCGCGCTTCGGAAATACGGTCGTGCAGGGTCTGCATCGGCACGCCATAGGCCCGCAGCCGGTCGACATTCTGGGCCAGCACCTCATCGGCCTGGGTACGGGACACACGCGACAGGATCGCGACGCTGTTCGCGCTGATCCCAAGGGGGCGCCGTGATCCGATCTCAATGGAAAGCACCTGGATTGGAAAGGAGCCAATGCGTCTGTCGGCACAGACCGTGTCTAACCCGCTTCGAACCGAAAGAAAGACCGCATCTCCAATGGCGTCGCTCAGTTTACTGAGTGCTGGCGAGGCCAGTTCCCGGAACCGCCGAAGTTCCGACGAAAGACCAAGAAGGGTCAGCTCCCGCCCCACGTAATACCGCAGGTCCGGCTGCTTTTCGACGATCCCCCGCTCTTGCAGCGTCACCAGGATCCGGTGAACAGTCGGCTTGGTCAGCCCTGTGGTCTCGCAGATGTGCTTGAGCGATGCGCCTGAGGGCGATGACCGTGCAATGGAGTCAAGAATGTCAAAAGCACGGAATACACTCTGGGTGCCGCTCCGTTTCTGTTTTTCTTTATCCTTATCCATTGTTTACCGGCCTACATTTTATGGGCTCAACCCCGCAGTTCTTACTTTGTCGCCGGGAAGCTATACAGTCCCGCCAGATAGAGGTCCGTAATCCCCGCTTCTCTTCGGCCCGCCCTAGCTGCACGATCGGCGTTGCCAAGTTACTTTGATTTGGCCGGGTGCAGCCTGATCCAAGCCGCTTAGGCGCTCATCTCGCAGGCAAAGTCGGTCCAGAGGCCAAGTGCATCAGCCTTACTTGACGATAGGAGTTTGCCGTGAGGCAATAGCGGCGTCGTTTGAAGATGGGATCATCATACCAGACCTCTACCGGCTTCACCTGCCACAAACAACTTGGCAGCGCCCGGGGGTGCACATTTCGACAGCAGGGTTTGGCCTGAGCAGCCCAGTAGGGAAATGTCGGTGCCCAAATTAAGTGGCATGGCGAAAACAATTCTTAAACTTAGAAATCATATGGTCCGCGTGAACCAAGACAACGGCGAAAGCCACAGTCAGCTTTCCAGCGACTGCTTTCGGCGGCATGATCCACGGCTATGCACTGGACGGTCACAGGCTTGGAGGGTTAACGCCATAGTTCCCTTTCGTGTGGCAACTTCGCGACGCGCAAATGATTTGCAGTGCCGACCCGCTATCGCTTGCGAACGTCGACACCAGTCAATTGAAACGGTGCCCATGCGGAGGGGTGGGCAAAGGACCGGCCGACCGCATCTGATCCGGTCGTCATCATCAATGCAGTCATGGCCTGCCGCAATGCTTCGGCTGTCGATATGTCTTCACGCTGCGCGCGGGCAACAGCGTCTGGTGTCAATTGCGATGCCACATCGTCCCGAACCGGCCAATGCGAGACAAGCAGCGACCGCGCACCTGAAAAGAAGAAGGCCCGCGCCAAACCTGACAATCCTTCTGCGTCAGGCGTCTGATCGGCCCCGGCGGCGGTATCACAAGCCGACAGGATCACCCAATCGGCATCCATATCCAGTTGCAAGACTTCGGACGAGGTCAGCAACCCGTCATCAATCCAACCACCTTGGATGGCGGTGTTGGTCAAGGCGCGTTCCTGCGACGGTCCCTTGCAAGATGCGGTGCCGTCGCTTTGATCACGGCCAATGGGTGTAGGGCCGCAGGTCGGAGGGGTAAGGGCCAGCGCGGGCTCTGCCAGACCCTCAAAAGCACCGGCCATCAGGCCATGGGTGGCAAACACGACGACGCGGGCGCGTGACAGCGCGCCGGTCGCCTGCGCCCTGGCCAAACCGGATTCGGATGCCGCGGAGCCCAGCAAGGTTGCATCCGCCGATGCGCCAAAAATGGCGGAAAGGGCGTTGATTTCGCTTCTGGTACCTGGCAGGCGGGACAGTTGTCGAACGTGGGCGGCATCGGCCACGCCATCGCGGAAGAACGTCTCTGCAGATGCGATTTCGACGGGCTCACCGCCCGTGGTCGAGCCATTGAAATCGGGATCGCCCACACCGAAAAACGGCCGATCCGCGCGCCTGTCGGCAGATGCGCTGAAACCACGCAGCACCCGAAGGGACGACACTGCAGGTAAGACGGACAGGGCGCGCCGGGTCCCCAGCCACGACGTGGCGCGCAGTGCTGCCGGATCCGCATCCCCGATTTTGCCGCCGGTGGGTTCTTCGGAGACGAGCGCAGCAAAAGGCAGGCTGAGCAACATACCTTGTGGTGCAAGGATCCATTCCGGTTTGTCGGCTGCGACGTCCTGAATGGCAGGATCGCCCAGAAGCTCGGTGTAAAGCGCATGTGCAAAACTGCGGTCAAAGCCGGAAACATCGGGGGCGCTGTCGTCGCCCGCAATGTTGAAGGATCCGCGGTCGCCAGCAGGCGCCCCCCTGATCTGTGTTGCCCCATTGCTGTCGAGCAAGCCATGCAACCGCTCCAGATCCGTGCGCAACGCGTCTTCGCTGAGGCTGATTGGTGCCCAGGCAAGTTCATCCCGTGTAACTGCCCAGACGTATCCGTGCAGGTTGCCCTTGGGGGGGACCAGAACCAACAAGACCTCGTTTGGGCCCAACAGCGCGTCGGCTTCGGTGCTTCCCTGCAACTCGTCCACTGAAACCGGTTGCTGAACCACCAGATCGAAAAATCGGGGAAATTCGGCTTTCAACTTCTTTTCGACGGCCCGGACCTCGTCAATCGCCGCCTGCCGTTGGGTTTGCAGCGATATGAGTTCGGGGTCGGCGGAGGGGTCAAGACCTGTCTGCTGTCCCAGGTGCCGCGATATGTCGTTGCTGAGGTCCATCGCCGCGCTTTGGCTGGCTTCGTAAGCGGCATAGATGTCCTGCAGTCCGGCCTGCCGCAGGGCGGTTCTGGCCCCCGCGCGTGCCAACGCATAGGCTGCACCCGTCTGGCTTACCTGTGCCGCTTGAAACGCTTCGGTCGCCATTTCCCGCTTTAGTTCGGTATGTGTCAGGGATTTGGACCTGTACAGGTAGTTTTCCGCGGGCCGGGCGTTTTCCGGTGTCGCGCGCCAAGCCGCGTTGGCGAATTCAACGCCGATGTCCCTCGCGTCGTTGATCACACCGCGCCGCGTTGTTTCGTCCAGTGAGGCGGTAAGCGACATCCGTAATTGATGGGCGCTGACGATATCGCTCCAGACTTCGACGGCCTCCAGTTCCTGCCCGTTTGCCGAAAGGGCCTTTGTCAGAGTGTACATCAGGTTCAGTGTTGCCGGTGCCGAAGTCCCGGTACTGGCCTTGTACCGTTCGACACCATTGCGCAATGTCTTGATCAGGGTGGCGTTGGGCGCGTCCGTGTCGATGCTGGCAATGCTCGTGCCGAGGCTCGTCTTGACCACATGGGACTCGTCGCCATGTATCTGTGCCGCGATCTGCATCCCCTCCAGCAAAAGCTGGCTGGCCTCTTCGCCCCGACCGAGCGTGCGCAAGTTGCGGACCAGGGCACCAACGCGATAGAGCGTATCGAGATGCCCGGGGCCCAGAACCTGTTGTGAAAGAGGAACAAGTTCCCGCTGCAGTTCGTAGGCTTCTTCGGTCCGCCCCATGTCCCCGAGTTCGAGGGAATACATGCTCATGAACACCAGAGTGACCTCATGGTCGGGTCCGTGAATTCTGGTGCTGTTCTTGAACCCGCGCTCGTATGACGCCAGCGCCGCCGCCGGGTCCCTGAGCGAAATGCGATACAGATGGCCCAGCTGCCGGAGGGGTTCCAAGGTTTGTTCGCTGTCGGTGCCATAGACGGCGCTGGACCACTCAAGCACGTTTTCCCAAGCCTCTGCGGCGCGCTCGGGCTTGTTGGCGCGGGTCAGATTCTGCGCAAGATACCTTGCGACATTTATCGTGCCCTTGTCGTTGGGGCCCACGGCGTTGAGCCGTGCTGCCAACGCTGCTTCCAGGTGGATCCGGGCCTCGTCCATACGACCGAGCCGCTCAAGCGTATAGGCGTTTTCGATGCGGCGGTTTTCGGTTGCAACGGTCGTCTCACCCAAGACGGCCAGGGACAGTTCTAAAGCCAGTTCCGCTTCTCCAAGGGCGGCCTCATGCCGTTGAAGGTACCGCAGCGCGTAATAGAGCCGCACAATCGCTTCGATTGTATCGCGGTGTTCCGGGCCCAGGGTCTGTTTTCTGATCTCTTTCACTTCTCTAAGGAGCGGCACGGCTTTCTCGTGCTGACGTGCCGTTATCAGATGACTTGCGAGGTTTTCGATCCCCAGCAGCAGGGCTGGATCAGTCGCCGGGAAATGCGTCCGCGCAAGGCGAAGCGCCTCGGATTGGTAGGCCAGGGAACTGTCAGCTTCACCCGCCAGCCAGAGCGCGCGGCTGTTGTGTTCAAGAATTGGCAACACATCTGGCATCCGGTCGCCGAAGCGGCCCCTGAAGGCTGTCAGCGCCTTCTCGAACTTGGTTGCGGCTGCAAGATGGTTGCCTGCCTCTTCGTCCTTCAACCCTTGGGCGATCAACGCGTCTATGTCAGCGCGATCAACTGCCAGGATGGGCTTTGAAGGGTCTGTGTCGGCGGTTCTCGAAGCGGCAGAATTCTGAGAATAGCCAACATTGGGCACCAGTGCGCCGAATGTCGTGACGACGACAAGAACTCGTGCGAACCGGAACATCTGAACCTTGAGATGCATCACCGTGATGCCCCCTGTGTTACTCTGGTAAGAGCCCGAAATATTTCAGTTAGGGGGTCAAAAGTCCATCGGCGTCTTTGACTGACGGGCCCTTGGACTGCGGTTGTGCAGATATCCTGCATGCTGCAGAATTTTCAGGGTTTGGATAGGGCCACGCTACCGCTATGACAGATGTGGTTTGGGCCAGAACGAAATGAAGAACGGTGATCTGATGTTTGTGCGATTGATTGTGTTGGTCGGTTTGGCCGCAGCGCTGACATGCGGGGCCTTGTCGGCATCAGCGGCATCCTACGCCCTGCTTGTGGGTGTTTCCGACTATGAGGAAAGTACAGGCATTGCCGATCTGCGTGGTCCGGCCAATGACGTTGCCCTCCTGCGCGATACGCTGGCAAAACGCGGAAAGTTTAAAACGATCATTCTGGCCGATGGGATTGACGGCTCTGCCCGTCCCACGCGGGCCGCGATCCTGGACGCATTTGCCAGGCTGGCAACACAGGCCGGTCCGGGTGATTTCGTCTTTGTCCATATGTCTGGCCATGGGACGCAACAGCCAGATGACGATGGCGACGAAAGTGATGGCCTGGACGAGGTATTCCTGCCTGCGGATACACAACGCGCCGCCGCGGACAGTCGGGAGATCCCGAATGCGATCCGCGACGAGGAACTCGGATCAGCCGTGGCTACCTTGCGGGCAAAGGGCGCCGATGTGTGGTTCGTGCTGGACAGTTGTCATTCGGGATCGGGCCTGCGGGCGGCGACGCAGGATGTGGCAACCCGGTATGTCGATCCGGCGACGCTGGGTGTCGACGCGACCGCCACCGCCCTTGACCCGGCAAAGACAGCGACATTGGAAGGGCCGGGTGATGAAGATTTGCCCGGAAAATACCTAGCGTTCTATGCAGCGCAATCCTCTGAACTTGCGCGGGAAATCCAGATAGACCCGAACGCGGCCTCGGACAATGGGTGGTATGGCCTGTTCACGTCGCGATTGGCGGCGCGGTTGTCCCAGGACGGCGCGGTATCTTATCGCCAGCTTTTTCAGGCAGTGATGAGTGATATGAACGGCAGCGATATCCCTGGGGGCGCGCGGCTTCAGACGCCACTTTGGGAGGGTAATCTGATTGATGCCACAGTTTTGGGAGGTCAGGAAACCATAGGGATCCGCCAGTTCGCGGTAGATAAAGGGCAGGTCGACGCCGGTCTGTTGCATGGGCTGCAACCCGGAACCGTGCTCGGGCTGGTAGATGACGCCACCGCAGGCCCGCAAGAAACGTCGGGTTTTGCCCAAGTCGTGTCCGCGTCTGCGCGATCTGCGTCAATTTCGCCGGTTGCGCAGACCTGTGTGCCCGATCCGCAGGCGATGTGCCCTGAACTGGATGTGCTGCCAGCGACTGCGCGGTTCGCACGGGTGGTTGCCCGGCCCATCGACCTGACGCTGCGCCTGGCGGTTCCCGTGGAGGTGCAGACCGGCGTTCCGGTTCCGGCCAACAGTCCGTTGCGCACCGCCCTGGAAGAGGCCACAGAACGGGTAAACGGAAGTGGGACAGCCCGTATCGAACTGGTGCAAACCGATCCCGATATCTCTGTCGGGGTGTTTGATGGGGCGCTTTGGTTCGGCCCCAGAGTAACAGCAGGCGATAGCCCTGTCGGGTTGGCATGGCGACAGGGTGAGGATGCGTTGGATGGGCTCTTGCTGCGGATCTTTGCTGCTGAACGGGTGGCACGCATGTTGCAGAGCGTGAATACGGGCGGGTCGATCCTGTTCGGCAATCCCGTGGATATCACGATCAAGCACCGTGACACGAATATGCAGAGCCGTCCGCGGTCGGTTGGCAGCAGGAATGATCTGGTACAGGAATGCCAGCGCGCCTTGATGTCCGCCGATGTCAAAGATTTGGCTCGCGTCGAAACGGTCAACCAGTGTGACCAGCTGTTCTTCGTCGCCAAGGGGGTGGTTCAGGGGCCCGCGCGCGACGTGAACAGGATTTACATCGACAGCCAGTACTGCATCGAAACCGCCTATGTCCGGGTGGAGGGGACGGCTGTCGAGGCGCAACTGGGCCAGCCGATGACGGTCTGTTCCGACTGCCCCGAAGGGGATGGAATATCCCAGAAAGCCGGGCATGAACGCCTGTTTGTCATCACGACCGAAGCACGCGACAATGCCGAAAGCCTGGATCTGCGCGGGCTATTGGAGAATTGCCAGGCGCCGGATGTCGGTGGGGCAACCCGGTCCGGCGCATCCGGCAGACCCGCTGCCGCCTTTCTTGAATCCATTGGCACGCGCACCGGTATGCGCGGCAACTTTGACGGCATGGGGATTTCCAGTCTTTGGGTAGAACGCTTTGACTGGCAGGTCCTGCCACGCCGCCAAGCGTTGATCCATGAGGGTATTCAGCCGGAATAGCAGGC
This sequence comes from Sulfitobacter sp. THAF37, assembly GCF_009363555.1. Taxonomy (NCBI): domain Bacteria; kingdom Pseudomonadati; phylum Pseudomonadota; class Alphaproteobacteria; order Rhodobacterales; family Roseobacteraceae; genus Sulfitobacter; species Sulfitobacter sp. THAF37. The sequence goes on along the minus strand of NZ_CP045376.1, from coordinate 17,189 downwards.
CATCCAGGTGCAACCTTTGATAGGCCTCGCAAACGACCCCAAGCAAGTATTTGCCGACAAAGTGCAGGTATTGTAGGCTGCTGATAAGCCACTGGATTGAACCATTTTCCGAGATTGAGATCTTCATGCTTCGACACTTGAGGGCCGCCCTTGCCGGTTGCGTGATCGCAACAGCGAGCATCGCACAACAGGACACGACGGCGTTCGATCCGATTACATTCGAATTGGCCTATTCCGCAGCAGAGACATCACAAGAACGCCGTGACATTCTTCAGGCCGCTTTGGCGCGGATCAACGCGGCACCGGACCCTGAGATCGGGCTGTACTTTGATCTCAACCTGCTTTTGATCGACGAACTGGAGATATCCGGAGAGCTTGCGCAGGCCGCGCTGATTGCAACCCAGCTTGCGCAATTTGCCGTCCGTCAGGGCGCGGAATTCGGCATTGATGCGATCGCGCAAATCTCGCGGGCTGTCCGCTTGGCAGAAGCCGCTGGCGATTATCCTCTGGCCCTGAGGTTGCGGGAAAGCGAGTTCGCCTACCGTCAGGATGGCGGTCAGTCGGGCGAAGAGCTGGCCCGCGTCTGGGAAAAGACCGCTGATCTGGCTGGTCGCATGGGGCAGACTGACGAGGTGACCCGTTTGCAGGCTGCCGCCGAGGCGCTGCGCGCGGCACCTGCGTCATCGCCGACGCGCAAAGCCGGCGATGACGGCGGTTTTCGCGAAGTTGACGTTTACTATGCGACGGATCGGGCGCGTAGCGGGCTGAGCGAACCATCGGAAATGTATGGCAGCGGGCGCGGGGAGCTGGAATATGGGACGCTGCGGGTCACGATCCCTAATGTCCATGTGCCCGGCGCGATCGAGGCGCCGTCGATCTGGCGGCTCGAATTCTCTGAAAACCCGGCCCGCCACGTGATCCTTCAAAGCGTGACACCATTGGAAAGTCGGGCGTTCTTTTCCAAGATGCAGGCCGAGATGGAGGGCCGCGAAAGCAAGGAAGCCTTTGTTTTCATACATGGTTTTAACGTTCGGTTCGATGCGGCGGCAAAACGGGCAGCACAGTTGGCCCACGACATGAATTATCGCGGGGTGCCGGTTCTCTATTCCTGGCCCTCTGCGGGCAAGACCGTCAGCTATGTCGCGGATACCGCGGTTGTTCGTCTGAGTGGCCGCAGACTGGCGACCTTTCTTGAAGAATTGCATGCACAATCAGGCGCCGAGACTATTCACATCGTCGCGCATTCGATGGGGAATCGTGCGCTGACGGATGCGCTTGAGTTGCTTGCGTCGCGCCGGTCTGCCCGAGAACTGGACGAGCCGCTGTTCGGGCAGATCTTCTTTGCGGCACCTGATGTGGATGCCGGGCTGTTTGCAGAGATGACAAAGGCCATTCGTCCGCTTGCCGAACGGATGACGCTTTATACCTCGCGGCAGGATTGGGCATTGGTGACGTCCCGAAAGCTCCACGGAAATGCCCCGCGCGCAGGGCAGGCGGGCGACTCGCTGTTGCAGGAACCTCATTTTGACACGGTGGATATGTCGGATCTGGGCGAAGACATGTTGGCGCACAGTTATTTTGCCAATGACAGCTCCGCTTTGGTCGATATCATGGCACTTCTCTGGCGAAACGCAGATCCGCGGCGGCGATGCGGACTGGAGCCCATAGAGGCAGGTGCAGGGACTGCATGGGTCTATGAGAAGGGGCAGTGCAATGTCGCGATGATTATGGGATTGATTGCCTTTGCCTGGCAGAACAAGGATGCCGATATCGCCGAAATCCGGGAATTGATCGCGCGCTATATGACCGATCCTGCCAAGGCCGCGGAAATTGAAGACCGCTTTGTTTCGATTCTTGGGGAGGATTGATGCAGGTGGTCATTCCCGCGTGGAAGTCGAAGGTTTCGTACCTTTGGGCCATCGGCTGTTGGCCGACATTGGTACGATAGTATGAGATTTGGTAAATCGTTTGTGTTGTTTCGGATGGTGCTGCTGATTTTCAGCATTTGCATTCCGGCTTTTTCAATGGCGCAGGAACACTCGCCCTCGAACCGGATTCTGCTGGCGCTGGATGTCAGCGGTGGTGTGGAGAGCATCATCAAGGCTGGACAAACGCTCGATCGGGTGATGGATGAATCCGCCCGTTTCGGGCCAAGCTTTTCGGTGTTCTTGGCCGATATGGTACAGTACGGATTTCGGCCCCTTACGGCGATCGGGGCCGCAACGATATGCTTGCTGGTCGCGATATTGGTCGAAATTGCGTTGCGGCGTGTTTTCAAACGAGTCGCCCCGCCCCCCGACAATCCGCAGACCCGCACTGGTTCGGTTTTGTGGCGCATCGCCGCAGAAATAGCTGCGCTTGTGACCTTCGGACTTTTGGTTTTCCTGCCGTTGCTGATTGTTCTGCGCAATGATCCTGTTGCAACCGCTATCATGGTTGCCGTGCTGACGGCGGTACTGCTGGTACGGGCGGCAGAGGCGCTGGTGCGACTGGTTCTGCTGTCAGGATTCGAGAGCGAACATTTGACCGCGCTGAGTTCGGCCGACGCGACACGGCTATACCTTTCATTCGTCGCGGTGGCGTCGCTGGCCGCACTGGCCTATGTGTCGGCCGGACTGTTTGCCCAGGGGGGCCTTGCCGAGATCACGCTGCTGGCGTTCATATTTTTCAGCCGCGGTATCGTGACCCTTGCGTTGCTGGTCGCATTCGTTGTGAACAAGCATTCGATACGGCATCTGCTGGTCTATCGCCGCGATGGTTCCATACGGTCTGCTGCATGGCAACGGTTTGGCGCCATGTGGCACGTATTTGCCGCAGGTTACATCGCCTTGTCCTTTCTCGCGACAAGCGTCCTGCTGCTGACCGGGGTATCGGAAGCCAACGGTGCGGCACTCTGGAGTTTTCTGGTGTTGCTTGTTGCGGTTGTCCTGTCCATCTGGCTTGATGGGTTGGTGCAAGAGCCGGCGGATGACGCGGATGCGGATGGGTCGGCGCGCCCGATGCTGTTGCAAGACATCGCGAAACGGACCGGTGTTCCCAGTGTCATGGGGGCGGCGGCAATCGCGCTGTTGTTGATCTGGTCACCGATCTGGTCCGATCTGCCGTTCCTGGACGTCAGTCCGCCGGTGCGCAGTGCGCTTTTGCAGATTGGCGTCACGATGTTCCTGACGTTCGTGATGTGGCAAGTGGTCAATTCGGTCTCGTATCATTTTGGCGCCCAATCGCAGGGCCCGATCCATGAGCAGGAGCCGGTTGCCGGAACCCGGTTCGGCACGTTGGTCCCCTTGTTCAAGATCATGCTGCTGATCGGTCTGGTCTTCGTTTCCGCCATAAGCGCGCTGTCCGCGTTGGGTGTCGATGTTCTGCCCTTGTTTGCCGGGGCGGGGATCATCGGTCTGGCCATTGGGCTTGGCAGCCAAACCCTGGTAAAGGACGTGGTTTCCGGCCTTTTCTTCCTGATTGATGATGCCTTTCGGATCGGTGAATATGTCGATCTGGGCACCGCCAAGGGCACGGTTGAAAAAGTATCCATCCGGTCCATGCGCCTGCGGCACCATCTGGGAACCGTACACACCATCCCCTACGGAGAGATCACGACGATCGCCAACATGTCGCGCGATTGGGTTGTGATGCGCGCTGAATTCCGTGTTCCCTTTGACGTGGATACGGACAACCTTCGCAAAAGGATCAAGAGCCTGGGCAAAGAGTTGCTTGCTGATCCTGAATTGGGGGACAAATTCCTCGAACCCTTGAAGAGTACTGGTGTCATCGGGATCGAAGAATCCGCGATGATCATACGGTGCAAATACACCACCAGACCGGGCGACCAATGGGAATTGCGGCGCAGGGTGTACGAAGAACTTCGCAGGTTATTCGAACGCGAAAACATTCCGGTTGCGGTGCGTCAGGTCCATGTCAGATCGCCGGGGGCGTCTGCGTCGGGACAATCTCAAAACGCTGGCGGTGCCGAGGCAGCCTATGCAGCCGCGTCGGGCGATGGTGCGGAGGGCGGCGTCGGTACTTGAATGCGGATTGAACACTGCTGCACATCCAGACCTCTGGGCGGCGCAGAAACACTGATCGTGAGGTATGGGAAAAATGGAACCATACATGTCCTTCCTGTTTGCTGGTAAGTCCAACCTCCCACGGATCATGACTGGAATTCTGACCCCTCGGGGCGCGCTGCTGTTTTTTGGCGTGGTCCTGCTGACCTTGTGTTCGTCCCCCACAGCCAACGCACAAACCGGTGAGCGTATCGGCTTTGAATACCGCGCGCCCGACCCCACAGAAGCGAAGGGATACTTTCGCCGGCAAATGTTTACCATGGCGGCCGCCGTCGATCCCGAGACATTCACGGCGGGTCCTCAGGTCAAATCGTTTCGCTTTCGTCTGATTGCCAGCAGTGCGCCAGAGGCTGGCAAGCTCACGTACCGGGTTGCCCACAGCACCCAGCAATCCCGCAGCGGCAGCAATGGTACTTGGGACGACGAAACCTATACCTGGATACCGCCGAAAGGGGTGTACCGCGCAGACGCGCAGGGGCGTTTTGTCAGCCTGTCCGATGCTGGCACAGAAGAACAGCTCGGCGCCGATGAAGAGGCGCGACTACGCTTGTTTTTTGAGGGCAGTTCGTTGGCCGAAAGGATGGCGCGCTACCTTGACGGGCGCGATTTCGTTGTAGGCGATGCCGGTAACCGCGATCCCGCGCTTGGTGTCGTGGTGGGCGATGAGGGGGCGTCGGGGCGTATCCGGCTGTCCGATGTCGGGCCGCGATGGGGCAGGCAAGTGGCCCGCTTTGAACTGTTGTTTGACGTAAAAGACGGCGCAGTGCAGCAGACCAGATGGACGATTGATGTTGATGTGGAAACGGCATGGACAATCCGGGCGAGCCAACTGGTCCGCTCCGAAATCCCCGTGATTTCCACAAATTCCGCCGGAACGAGAATCTGGCGGCATTTCGACGTGTTGGATGAACGTCAATACAGCTACGAGTCGCTGCCGTTGGACCGGTCCGATTTTGAGCTGGTCAATCCATCATTCCTGAGGCCGGGCAAGGGCAAGGTTCGCGACATTGCCCTTCTGCCCGGCAGCGCGGCGCTGGTCGTGCTCGAAGATGGCGCGATGACCGGGCGGGAAGATGCACAGCAACGCCTCGGTCTTTGGGATATCAATTCACAGGCGATTACGAAGGTTGAACCGGTTGCCGGTGCTGCACAGGTTTTTGCATCGGAAAATGCTGCACATATTCTCTTGGCTGACCGCGACCTTTCGCTCAGCAGCTTTCTGGTTCAGCAGCGCGGCTTCACACCATTTTCCAGTTTCCTGCGTTACCCGGGTTCGGAAATTTTCACGGCTTGGGACACGTTGGGGGTGAACACAGTTGCCGGGACGAACACGGGGCGCATCGCCTTTATCAACACCGGCTGGGATGAGGAAATGGGCGTGTCCGAGGTTTCTGACGTCGAGATTACCGGGATTTCCTTGCTGACAGAAGCGAGCCATATCGCCATGCTTGACGCAAATGGCGATATCCACATTCAGGAGATGCTATTTGAAAACCAATGTAGCGGGGACGACCCGCTTGCCGCTTTCTGCAAAGGCATGGGTGTTCGTCTGCGGCCAAAGGCTACCTATCCAGATGTGGTAGCCCCGTCCTGTGCAACCGAGGTCGGACCGTCGTTGCGGCTGCTTCCGGGGGCAGAGGCGGTGGCACTAGCCTATGGGTCGAACATGTTGCGGTGCGGCGCGCCGTCGAGAGTGGAGATTGTCACCCTTGCATCGGGCGCAACCGTAACCTTGCCCGGAGACAGTTTTGCCCTGAACCGCACAGGCGACAGGATTGTCACCAATGTCGGGGTTTTCGATCTGTCCGCCCCCGAAACGCCCAAGCGCATTTTCTTTCCAGAGATCACGCAGACCAATAAGATCGTCCTTGCAGACGCGCAGTCTCTTGCATTTGCATTGACCGACTCCGGCAGCATTCTGATGATTGATCTGGAAAGCGGTGCGGTTGTTGATGATCTGACACGACTGACCGGCTTCACGAACCCGGTAGATGCTGTCGCGCGGACGATCTGGAAGGCGCGGCTTGTGGCATTGATGGCAGATGGCACAGTCGTCGAAGAGCGCCCTGAAACCGGCCGCCATCGTGTAATCGACATTGCCGCTGCTGCCAATCTGGATGGGGGTATGGTAATCAGCGAGGCCGAGTTCGTGGCTCAGGATGACACGCTGCTGGCTGCTCTTGTCGCTGCTGCAGGGGGCCAGCGGGAATTGATTGTGGCCGCGCTTGATGCCTCGACGACAGCAAGGATCGTTTTGCGCAGACCGGTATCCGATCGCCCGCTTGCCGATCTTATCGCGGTATCAGACAATCAGCTGGCGGTTCTGCAACGGGACCCTGTGACCGATGAGCCTGTCGCCTACCAGAACATTGAGGGCGCTCAAACTCGACCGTCAGTTTTGCGCGGCCTCGGTGCCGGGGTCTTGGGCCATGCGGTGGGACAGGGCCGGTTGCACGGTCGCGCTGTTCTCCTGACGCATCGCTATGACTTTGTGCTGCAATCCCTGCGGCCCACTTTGATGCTGGGTCCTGACGCGGCCAATTCGCCGCCGCCGCAGGTCAGATATATTGATATACCCGGACAGACCGGCATCCTTGAAGGCAATGACCACCCAATGGTGATGGATGCGGGCGGCGGGCTGGTCGCGATTTCAAACCTCACACCAAAGACCGGTGGCAACTGGAACGAGAACGGTCGCATCATATCCGTGATAAACCTCGTGACCGGTGAAGGGCACGCTGAATTGTTTCAGGAATGGGCTCGGGTAACTGCGTTGGCTTTTGGACCTGGGGGAAAATACCTCGCTATTGGATATGACACGGGCCGATTGGTCGTCCACGACCTTGGGCGAGGTCTGCAGGCTTTGGAAGTGGACGCACATGATGACCGCGTGGTCAGTATTCGCTGGCAAGGTGCGCGTATCTGGACCCGCGGCCAGGACGGGATTGCGCGCCTCTGGGATATTTCGCAACCGGACCTTGATAGCTATCTGAACGAACTTCCGGACAAAGTCTTCGGTGCGAGCATTGGCCAGCCAGCCAATGAAACGCTGGTGGCGACCGTGTTCGATCCGATCTGGGATACTGACACGAAAGCGCTCGAAGGGTCCGTTACACTGACCTCTGATGGCTATTATGCCGGTGACAAGAACCGTTTGCGACACACCCGGTTCATCGACGGTTTCGGCAAACCCTCTGATCTGTCGGAGGCAGACATACATCGAAATCGTCCCGACATCGTTTATGGTCGCATGGGATTGATCTCTGCCGAAAGACGATTCCTGCTGGCGCGGTTGCACGAGAAACGTCTTGCGGAAAGTCGGTTGGGTCCCATCACCACCGCAGATCTGATTTCTCGTCCCGATACGGGGGTGAACGTCATCCGAGCGACGGATGCAGTGACATCCCAAAGCTCCACGCGATTTGAGATCAATTTCGGCTCACAGACGCCATTTAGAACCGTGCAGATCAGCAATAATGGGGTTGATGTGGCGCGTCTGGTGCCTGCATCCGGAACGACATCGGCAGTGGTCAGATTGCAGCCGGGATTGAACAGCATTCGCCTGCGCGGCTTCGATGATCAGGGTCAGGAACAGGTTCTGCACCGGGCGACCGTGCGTTATCGGGCAAGTCCCGAGCGGATTCCGCCGCGTACCTATGTGTTCGCTGTCGGGGTGTCCAAGTATGCTGATGAATCGCTTAACCTGCAATATGCCGCCAAAGACGCGCGAGACCTTGCGGCGTATTTTTCCAACGCGCCCCACACGGTCGTCGAGACCGCTCTTGATCGTGGGGCTACGCGCGATGTGATCGGGCAGGCGCGGGCCTTTTTCGCACAGGCCCGGCCAGAGGATCGGACGGTCTTCTTTTTTGCCGGCCACGGATTGCTGGACGCCGAATACCGCTATTTTCTTGGCAGCCACGAAACCAGGTCCAATGATCTGGAGCGTACCGCCATATCCTTTGCAGAACTGGAATCGGTGTTCTACGGGATTGCATCGCTGCACCGGGTGATCCTGCTGGATGCCTGCCATTCCGGCGCTGTCGACCCCGATCTGCAGGTCGCCGAGCTGACCACATCGGTCGATACAGACGTCGTCATCCGCGATGTCAGGGGATCATTCGACCTGAGTGTTTCGGATAAGCCAAAGGTGGATCTGGATGACAGTTACGAGGCGTTGCGGGCAAACTTCCTCGATACGCGATCGCGATCCGGAGCCAGCATCCTCGCGGCGTCGGGTGGGTTGCAGTTCGCCTATGAAAGGGGTGCCATCGCCAATGGTCTTTTCACTCATGCCCTCTTGTCAGGGCTCAGGTCGAGAGCGCCGGACCGGAATGCGGACAGCAAAATAGATATCGAGGAGCTGTTCCACTACGTCGAAACCGAAGTGACCCGTCTGTCTGCAGGCAGACAGGTGCCATCGCTGCGGAGCGAGCCGATATTCGGGCAATTCGTCATCAACTGACCGGAGACTGTTGGACCCGTTTGCGGAAGTTGATCGGTCGCGATGGGTCCTGCGCTTGATGATGCCACTGTGGACCTGTCCCACCTTGCCGCAGAGAATTGTCAGAGCGGTTCGTGGCATCAGCCCCTCTGGGTTCAGGAGGATACCGATGACGCTCTTGGCCAAAGTACCTCGGCTTTACCCCGATTGCGTCCATACTAGCCCCCGTATTTTCCGGGAACTCGGCGCCCGACATATTTGACAGCAACGTCGCCCGTCACTTCAGTCGCATCAGCGACGCCGATCAGCACGCCCGTCAGAGGCGCATCGGTGCGCCTCTTGATGAACGTGTCATTCGACAATGTCGTGCGCGCCGCCGGTCGGCGGGCCCATGTGTTCAGCTTGTCGTACATGGCTGCGATAACCTGTGCGTGGTCTGCGCTGTTGCCCAGATCGTTGAGCTCGTCCGGGTCGGCATTCAGGTCGAACAGCATCGGGCGGTGCCCGCTTTCGAAGTGGATCATTTTCCAGTCATGATCCGCGACCATGAACATGCGTGACTGATCCGGGTGCAAGTTCAGCCGCGCTGCCAGCGGTGTCGCGGAGTAGTCGTATTCACAGACCACATAGTCGCGGGCCGGGGCCGCGCCGCCCCGCAGGAGGGGCAAGAGCGAATGGCCTTCGAGAATATGATCCAAAGCCGATGAATCGCCCCCCGCCACGTCGACGAAAGTGGGCGCAAGGTCGATACATTCCACCAGCGCATCCGAGGTGGTGCCACGTGTTTTGTCGGCCTCTTCCGAGGGGTCGTAGACAATCATCGGCACCTTGACCGAGGCATCGTGAAAGAACGTCTTTTCCCCCAGCCAGTGATCGCCCAGAAAATCCCCGTGATCCGAGGTGACGACGATCATCGTGTCCTCCATGCGGCCGGTCTCTTCCAGCCAGTCGAAGAGCACGCCCATCTGGTCGTCGCACTGCTTTATCAAACCCATATAGGCTTTGAGCACCTTGTCGCGGATGTCATCGCGGGAGAAAGCCTTGCCCACGGGGGCATTCTGGAACCCCTTGAACACGGGATGATCCGTCTCGCGCTCCGCGTCGCTGCGCACCGGCGGCAGGAAATGCTCCGGGCCGTACATGCCGGCGTAGGGATCAGGCACGATATAGGGCCAGTGGGGCTTGATATAGCTCAGGTGGCAGCACCACGGCTGGTCGCCCTGGGCCTCGATAAAGTCGATGCCACGGCGCGTCAGATAGGGTGTTTCGCTGTCTTCCTCGCGGATGTTGGCGGCGCGGTCGGAGTTTTCCAGAAACCAGCCCGACAGCACGTTGCCATCGTCATCCACGCCCGAGTTGGCATAGTCGTGCCACGGGTTGTCGCTGTCATAGCCCTTGTCGCGCAGGTAGTCGTTGTATTTCAGCGCCCCGCCCGGATCGTAAAACCCGTCCGGTCCTTCGGGGCGCATGCCGTCGTCGCGCTCCCAGATGTCAAAGCCACACTCGGCAACCCGGGCACCGATCACACTGTCTGGTTCCAACCCCAGCCGCCGCATGCCGTCGGTGTCAGCCGCCATATGTGTCTTGCCCACCAGCCAGCAGCCCATGCCAAGGTCACGCAGATGATCGCCCATGGTGCGTTCGCCCACCTTCAGCGGGACGTTGTTCCATGACGCGCCATGGCTGTGAACATACCGACCCGTATAGGTCGACATCCGCGAAGGGCCGCACAGCGGCGACTGAATCCGGGCATTGTCGAAGCGCACACCCCGCGCGGCAAGTTTGTTGATATGCGGGGTTTCCAGGTGCGGGTGGCCATAACAGCTCAGGTAGTCCCACCGCAGCTGGTCGAACATGATGAACAGAATGTTTTTCGGCTTGGCCAATGTGTAGTCTCCCTAATGTGCGCGCCGCGCGGGTTGAGATACAGGATTGTGGGACATCGACGCTAACGTCCCATAACCGACGGCACCAGAAGGTCAATCGACGGAAAGAAAAGCATCCGCCCAGAAGTTGGGTTTGATATCGCTATGAATGGTCGATTTATGGCGCTTCAGAACGCGCGCCATCTCTCGGACAGGGACCTTTGCGTGCCACCACTCCTCGATTTTCCGGCGGTCCTTCAAGCTCACTTGCGTGCAAGCGGTCTTCATGGCACGAACTCCTGATCAGATAACCCGTTAGTTTCTGATAGGAGCCGCACTTCAAGGTAGCGCACTCCCACTACATGACTGGAAACGCATAAGCGAAGTTATGTTAAATAAATCATCCATCGGTGTGCCTGGATGAGGCGGTGCTGCGCCCTTGGGCGGGGCCGGGTCTGCGGGGCGCAGGCGACTGCGCCCCGCGACGGGTTCGATCAGAACGGGCTGTCTTCGTAGTAGAAGTCCGCGGCGTTTTCAGGCGTGATCAACACCGACCCGATGGTAAAGGTGCCCGAGACCGGCGCCGTGGAGGTCAAGCCAACCGCCGTCATCTCGATGGCAGTCGCGATCATCGACGGAGGATAGGTCACATCCGCCGGGATCATCGGATCGCCATCGCGCACCTTGGCCACCATTTCCTTCATGCCGGCACCGCCAAGCACGAACTGGATGTCGTCGCGGCCGGATTGTTCGATGGCTGCCAGAACACCGATGGCCATGTCATCGTCCGAGGCCCAGACCGCGTCGATCTGGTCATACTTCGACAGGAAATCCTGCATCACGGTAAAGCTGTCGTCGCGGTTCCAGTTGCCATGCTCCATCGCCAGCACGTTGATGCCGGACCCTTCGATGGCTTCCTGGAACCCTTCGACACGCTCGTTGTCGATGGTGGTGGGGATGCCCCGGAACACGACGATGTCACCGCCGTCCGGCATGGCCGAGACCATGTATTCCCCCGACACCTTGCCAAAGCCGGGGTTGTCGCCCGCGACATAGAGATCCTCGATCCCCGGCTGCGCGAGGCCCCGGTCCACGACCGTCACCCAGGCGCCGCTGTCCGCGACCGCCTTGACCGGGCTGGTCAGCGGTTCGGATTCGAACGGCAGCACCACCAGCGCGCTGATGTTGCGCGTGGCCAGCATGTCCTCGATGTCGTTGACCTGTTTGGCCGGGTCCGATGCCGTCGCCAGCACGAAGTCGAGCTGCGGATAGACTTCCTCCAGCCGGTCCACTGCCTGTTGCGCGTGGAAATTCATGCCGCCCGCCCAGCCGTGGGTTGCAGCCGGGATCGACACGCCGATGACCTTGGTATCCTGGGCCATCGCGGGCATTGCCAGGGTCGCGGCCAGGGCGGCCGCCGTAATCTTGGTGAATTTCATGGCTTTTCTCCTCTGTTGACCATGTTCTTCCGAAGAGCCGTCATCAGCTCTCCGCTTTCTTGTCGCGCTGCAGGATGACGGCCAGGATGATGATCACCCCCTGGATTGCCCCGTTCAGATAGGGCGAGACGCCATCCGTCAGATTCAGGATATTGTCGATCAGCGATAGGATCAGCACGCCGATCACCGTGCCCCAGACCCGGCCAAAGCCGCCCTTGAGCATCGTGCCGCCGATGATGACCGCCGCAATCGCTTCCAGTTCCCAGAGCACACCGGTACTGGGCGAGGCCGAGCCGAGGCGCGGCACGTACATGATCGTGGCCACCCCGACGAGGATGCCCAGAAACACATAGGTCAGCATCCGCACCCGGTTCACGTTGACCGAAGAATAGCGCGCCACCTGGTCGTTTGACCCGACAGCCGCTGCGTGCCTGCCAAAGGCCGCGCGCCGCATCACCAGTTCGCCCGTGATCGCCACCAGCGCAAAGACGATGATGGGCCAGCTGATCCCCAGTATCCCGTCGAAATAGATGGGCCGGATCACCGACCGCATCCCGAAATCCAGCGAGAGCGTGCCGCCATCCGCCAGCCAGGTGACGAGGCTGCGGTAAATCCCCATCGTACCCAGGGTCACGATGAAGGCCTCGATCCGCATTGTCGTGATCAGGAAGCCGTTGACGAATCCCGCCAGCGTGCCCGCCACCATCGCGGTCAGCATACCGACAAAGACCAGCGGCCAGCCCGGCCCCATCATCGGCAGCATCGCATTCATCACCAGGATCATCAGCCCGGCGATGAAGGCGGCCATGGAGCCGACCGACAGGTCAAGGCCCCCGCCGGTGATGACGAATGTCATGCCGACCGCGATGATGCCGATGAAGGCGGACCGCGACAGCACATTGGTGATGTTCGCGGCACTCAGGAAGTTGCCGTTCAGCGCGGCCCCCACGATCACCAGCACCACCAGCGCCAGGATTGGCCCCAGCACCTTGAGGTTCATGCCCTGCCCCGACCTCTGGGGCTGTGTTTCGGTTGCCGTCATCAGATTGCCTCTTGCCGCGTCGCGCCGAGGCCCATCGCCAGCCGCACGATCTTGTCTTCTGTCATGTCATCGCCGCTGACCTCGCCCGCGATGGCGCCCAGGCGCATCACCAGCACACGGTCGGCAAGGCCGATGACCTCCTGCATTTCCGAACTCACCACGATGATGGATTTTCCCGCCGCCGACAGCGCATGGATGAATTCGTAGATCTGTTGTTTGGTGCCGATGTCGATGCCGCGCGTCGGTTCGTCGATGATGACGATCTGCGGGTCGGTCAGCATGATCTTGGCGATCAGCAGCTTCTGCTGGTTGCCGCCCGACAGGTTGCCCACCAGCACATCCCGCGTGGGCGCGCGGATGTCGAAATCCGCAATCGCCTTGGTCAGCGCCGCCTCTTCCGCCTTTTGGTCGATCAGCCAGTTGGAAAATTCGGACAAGGATTGCAGTGTCAGGTTCTCGCGCATCCCCTTGTGCAACAACAGCCCCCGGCCCTTGCGGTCTTCGGTCAGGTAACACAGGCCCGCCGCCTGCGCCTGCGCGGGCGTGCGCAGGGTGACGGGTTTGCCGTTGATCCGCACCTCGCCGCTGGCGCTGCGCAGCCCGACGAGGCCCTCCATGGTTTCGGTCCGGCCCGACCCGATCAGACCGGAGATGCCCAGGATCTCGCCCCGCCGCAGGGTAAAGCCGATGTCACGGGCATAGCCCGGCACGTTCAGCCCCTTGACTTCCAGCGCCGGCGCATCGCCCACGGCGGCCGCGCGCACCGGATAAAGCGAGGAGACATCGCGCCCCACCATCGCCTCGGCCATCTGGTCCTCGTTGAATTCGGTTGTCATGCCCTGCGCCACGACGTGCCCGTCCCGCAGCACCGTGATCCGGTCCGAAATCCGCTTGACCTCGTCCAGCTTGTGGGAGGTGAACAGGATCGCCACCCCCTCGTCCTTCAGCCGGGCGACCTGTTCGAACAGGACCTCGGCCTCGCGTTCGGTCAGCACGGCGGTCGGTTCGTCCATGATCAGCACCTGCGCCCGGCGCGACAGCGCCTTGGCGATCTCGACCATCTGCTTGTCCGCGTTGGAAATGTCGCGCACCCGCGCGGTGGGCGAGACGGTGCAGTTCAGCCGGTCGAGCAGCCTGCGCGTCTCGGCCTGCATCCATTTCTTGTCCAGAAACAGCCCGCGCCGCTTTTCGTGCCCCAGAAAGATGTTCTGTTCCACGCTCAGCTGGTCGGCCAGGTTGAATTCCTGATGGATCAAGACCACGCCCTGCGCTTCCGCCTCCTGCGAATTGGCGAAACGCGCGGGCGCATCGTTCAGCTTCACCTGCCCCTTCGTCGGCTCCAGATACCCCGACATGATCTTCATCGCCGTCGATTTGCCGGCGCCGTTCTCTCCGATCAGGGCGTGCACCTCTCCGGGGTGCAGGGTCAGGTTGATGTCGTGCAGCACCTGCACGGGCCCGAAACTTCGGCAGACGTCAGCCAGCGTGAGGGCGCGGGTGTCGCTCATAGCTTGACCCAGGCCGCATCACGTTTGGACGACCGCACGCAGGCGTCGATGAACGCGACCCCTTCCAGCCCGTCCTGCACGGTGGGCAACAGGTGGTCGGGTTTGGTGCCATCGCGCGCCGCGACGATCAGGTCGGCAGCTTCGTTGTAGATATTGGCGAAGCCTTCGAGATAGCCCTCGGGATGCCCCCCCGGAATGCGCGAGGCGCTTTGATTGCCCGCAGTCGCCCCGGCCCCGTTGCGCGTCAGCAGGCGCTTGGGCTCGCCAAACGGCGTGAACCACAGGTAATTCGGATCTTCCTGTGCCCATTCCAGCCCGCCCTTTTCGCCGTAGACCCGCAGCTTGAGCGCGTTTTCGTTGCCGGGTGCCACCTGCGAGGACCACAGCATTCCGCGGGCGCCGCCGTCAAAGCGGAGCATCACATGCACATTGTCATCCAGCCGCCGTCCCTCGACAAAGGTGCTGAGGTCGGCGGCAAGGCTTTCCAGCTGCAACCCGGTGACGAACCGGGCGAGGTTATAGGCATGTGTGCCGATATCGCCCACGCAGCCGCCTGCGCCCGACCGGTCAGGATCGGTGCGCCATTCGGCCTGTTTGCTGCCGTCGGATTCGACCGCATCTGTCAGCCAGTCCTGCGGGTATTCAACCTGCACCACGCGCAGCTTGCCGATGTCGCCCTGCCGGATCATCTCGCGCGCCTGGCGGATCATGGGATAGCCGGTGTAGTTATGCGTCAGCACGAACAGCGCATCCGATTTTTCCGCCGCTGCCACCAGCTTTTTCGCATCCGCCAGGGTCGAGGTCAGCGGCTTGTCGCAGATCACGTGAATGCCCCGCTTGAGGAATTCGCGCGCTGCCGGGTAGTGGACGTGGTTCGGCGTGACGATGGCCACGGCTTCCACGCCATCCTTCAGCCGCGCCTCGCGCTTGGCCATCTCGGTGAAATCGCCATAGCAGCGGTCTTCGGCCAGTCCCAGCGCGGCGCCGGAGGCCTTTGATTTTTCCGCGGTGGAGGACAGCGCCCCTGCGACCAGCTGGAAACGCCCGTCGATCCGCGACGCGATGCGGTGCACCCCGCCGATGAACGCGTCGTTGCCGCCGCCGATCATGCCCAGTCTTATAGGTGCCATCACGAAATCCCCATCATCTTGGCGTTCAGCGCGTCATCCGCGCCGCCGTCCGCGAAATCGTCGAAGGCGCGTTCGGTCACGCGGATGATGTGATCCTTGACGAATTGCGCGCCTTCGCGGGCCCCGTCTTCGGGGTGTTTGAGCGCACATTCCCATTCGACCACGGCCCAGCCGTCGAAATCGTTCGCCGCCATCTTGGAGAACACGGCCCCGAAATCCACCTGGCCATCGCCGGGGCTGCGGAATCGTCCCGCCCGGTTCACCCAGGACTGGTAGCCGCTGTAGACGCCCTGCCGCCCGGTCGGATTGAATTCCGCGTCCTTGACGTGGAACATCCGGATGCGGTCGCGGTAAATGTCGATGTTGTCGAGATAATCGAGGCATTGCAGCACGTAGTGCGACGGATCGTACAGCATGTTGGCCCGCGGGTGCTGGCCCGTGCATTCCAGGAACATCTCGTAGGTGATCCCGTCGTGCAGGTCCTCGCCCGGATGGATTTCATAGCAGACATCGACGCCGCAGTCCTCCGCATGGTCCAGGATCGGTGTCCAGCGTTTGGCCAGTTCGTCAAACGCCGTCTCGACCAGACCGGCGGGCCGCTGCGGCCAGGGATAGACGTAAGGCCAGGCCAACGCGCCTGAAAATGTCGCATGGGCCCCGATGCCGAGGTGCGCCGACGCCGTCAGCGCCTTCTTCACCTGATCCACGGCCCATTTCTGCCGCTCTTTCGGATTGCCCCTGACGTGTTCCGCGGCAAAGCCGTCAAAGACGTCGTCATAGGCCGGATGCACCGCGACAAGCTGGCCTTGCAGATGGGTGGACAGTTCCGTCACCTCCACCCCGTTTTCCTGCGCCTGTCCTGCCCATTCCTGGCAGTAGTCCTGCGATTCTGCGGCGCGGTCCAGGTCGATCATACGCGCGTCCCAGGTGGGCACCTGCACCCCCTTGTAACCGCAGTCGGCGGCCCATTTGGTGATAGCATCCCAGGAATTGAACGGTGCCTCGTCACCGGCGAATTGCGCCAGGAACAGCGCAGGACCCTTGATGGTTTTCATCACTTCCTCCCTTTCGTCACACGTAGCGATTGACGATGTTTTCGAGTTTCTCTTGCGCGCCGGACCGTGGCTGCGGGTTCACGCCGCGCGTTTCGGCGTCGGCCGCGATGCCGTCGAGGGTCGCGCCATCGGCCAGCATGGCCTTTGCCTTGTCACTCTCCCATCCCGCGTAGCGATCCCGCCGCGGCCCTTCCAGGGCGTCGTCCTCGATCATCCGCCAGGCCGATTTCAGCCCCCGCGCGCAGATGTCCATCGCGCCCGCGTGAGACGCGATCAGGTCTTCGGGGTCCAGCGACTGCCGCCGCAGCTTGGCGTCGAAGTTGGTGCCGCCGGTGGTGAACCCGCCCGCCATCAGCACCTCGTAATAGGCCAGCGCCGCTTCCGAAGGCGAATTGGGGAACTGGTCGGTGTCCCAGCCGGACTGGTAATCGTTGCGGTTCATGTCGATGGACCCGAAAATGCCCAGCGTCCGCGCCATCGCGAGTTCGTGTTCGAAGGAGTGCCCGGCCAGAATGGCATGGCCCTGCTCCACGTTCACCTTGACCTCGTTCTCAAGACCGAACCGCTTGAGAAAGCCGTACACCGTGGCCACGTCGTAGTCGTACTGATGCTTGGTCGGCTCTTGCGGCTTCGGCTCGATCA